>JBFIMV010000262.1:0-4283 GCA_041611575.1 Desulfuromonadales bacterium
CCACCTCGGCGATGTAGGCGGCGGTGAAGAGGATGATGGCGATCTGGGCGCGCAGCACCTTGTTGATCGTCAGCCCCTCGGGGAGAAACAGCGGGAACATGACCGACGACATGAACAGCAGGCTGATCAGCGGCACGCCACGGAGCATCTCGATATAGACCACGCACAGGGTCTTGATCGCCGGCATCTTGGAGCGACGGCCGAGTGCCAGCAGCACCCCGAGCGGGTACGCGGCCACCATGCCGAACAGGGCGAGCATGAAGGTCAGCGGCATGCCGCTCCACTGGTCGGTTTCCACCACCGGCATGCCGAACACCCCACCGTACATCAGGGTCGCCATCACCACCAGGCCGATCAACCAATAGGCGCCGAGGGATTTCTTCCAGCGCTTGCTGTCCTTGGAGAAGACCACCAGGCCGAGAAGGAGGAGCATGGCGCTGGCGGGTCGCCATTGCTGGCCGTCGGGGAAAAAACCGAAGAGGATGAAGCTGATGTTCTGCGGGATGACCGACCAGCAGGCGCCGTCGATCTCATGACAGGCCTCGGCCGGGCTGTTCCAGAGGCTGTCGACAAACGCCCAGCGGAAGAACGGCGGTACCAGCTGCCAGAGGATCAGCAGCACCACGACGGACAGCAGCGAATTGTACCAGGTGTTGAATAAATTGGCGCGCAGCCAGCCGACGACGCCGACTTCGGTGATCGGCGGCTTGAGGTATTCACGGTTTGCTTTCGGTGGAGAAGTCATCGGTTCACCTCTCCACCAGGGCCATTTTCTTGTTGTACCAGTTCATGAACAGCGAAGTCGACAGGCTGAAGAACAGGTAGACGACCATGATCAGCGCCACGCCCTCGATCGCCTGCCCGGTCTGGTTGATCGTGGTGTTGGTCACCGCGACGAAATCGGCATAGCCGATGGCGATCGCCAGGGAGCTGTTCTTTGTCAGGTTGAGCATCTGGCTGGTCAGCGGCGGGATGATCACCCGCAGTGCCTGCGGCAGCACCACCAGGTGCAACACCTGTCCCGGGCGCAGGCCGATCGCCATCGCCGCTTCGATCTGCCCGCGGCCGACCGACTGGATACCGGCGCGGACAATCTCGGCGACAAAGGCCGAAGTGTAGATCACCAGGCCGAGCAGCAGGGCGCTGAACTCGGGGCTGACGGTGACGCCGCCGGTGAAATTGAAACCGCGCAGCTCAGGAACGTCCATGGCCGTCGGCGCGCCGTAGGCCATCCACGACAGCAATGGCAGCAGCAGGCAGAGCGCCATGGTGATGCGCACCGCCGGAAACGACTGGCCGGTGCGCGCCTGTCTTTTTGCGCCCCAGCGATTCATCCCCCAGCCCAGGGCCAGCGCGGCGACGAACGCCCAGCCCATGGCCGCATGGGCCGCGTGGGCTTCCGGCACAGCGAAGATCAGCCCGCGGTTGCAGAGGAACAGCCCGTCGACAGGGTTCAGGGCCTGGCGCGGCGACGGAAAGGATTCGTAAAAAATGGCGTACCAGAAAAACAGCTGCAGCAACACCGGGATGTTCTGCATTACTTCGATGTAGCCAGCGGCGAGCTTTGCCAACAGCCAGTTGGTCGACAGCCGGGCGACACCGATGATGGTGCCAAGGATGGTGGTGAAAAAGATGCCTATCAGCGAGACCTTGAGCGTGTTGAGCGCCCCGACCAGCAGGGCGTCGAAGTAGGTGTCGGACGCGGAATAGGCAATGACCGATTCGCCGATCTCGAAGCCGGCCTCCTTGTCGAGAAAGCCGAAACCGGTGGCGATCGACTGACGTTCGAGGTTGGCCTGGGTGTTGGTGAACAGGACGTAGCTGACAAAGGCGACCAGCAGCAGGGCCACGACCTGGAAAATTACGGCCCGCTTGTCCGGGTCGTACCAGATTGACGCGGTGCCGGGCTTCAGTTCGGCATCAGAGGTGACGGCGGCGTGTTTTTTCAAGAGCTACCTGCAACGCGTTCGGGCCGGACCGGCCTGGAGAAGTCCGACAGGGGGAATGTGGCCGGGGAGTCACCCTTCGCGGGTGCCCCCCGGCAGATCCATTTGCAAATCCCGTCTTACTTGAAGGGCGGGGAGTACATCAGGCCGCCGTTCGTCCAGAGGGCGTTCAGGCCACGCTCGATGCCGAGGGTGGTGTTGACGCCGACGTTGCGCTCGAAGACCTCGCCGTAGTTGCCGACCTGCTTGATGATGTTGTAGGCCCATTTCTCGTCGAGTCCGAGGGCCTTGCCGTTGCCTTCCACCACGCCGAGGAAGCGCTGCACCATCGGGTCGGAGCTCTTGAGCATCTCGTCGACGTTCTTCGACGTGATCCCCATCTCCTCGGCGTTGATCATCGCCAGTACCGAGAAGTCGACGATGTCGCGCCAGGCGTCGTCACCGTGGCGGACGACCGGGGCCAGCGGCTCCTTGGAGATGATTTCCGGCAGGATGGCGTAATCCTTCGGGTTCGGCGCCACGGCGCGGGTTCCGGCTAGTTGCGAGGCATCGGAGGTCAGCACGTCGCATCGGCCGGCGAAGAAGGTCTTGGCCAGCTCGGTGGTCGATTCGATGACCACCGGCTTCCAGTCCATCTTGTTGAAACGGAAGTAGTCGGCGGCATTCTGCTCGGTGGTCGTCCCCGGCAGGACGCAGACGGTCGCGCCGCTCAGCTCCTTGGCGCTCTTCACGCCGAGCTTCTTCGGCACCATGAAGCCCTGACCGTCGTAATAGTTGACGGAGACGAAGTTCAGGCCGAGCTGGGTCTCGCGGCTCAGGGTGCGGGTGGCGTTGCGGGTCAGCAGGTCGATCTCACCGGATTGCAGTGCGGTGAAGCGCTGCTGGGCCGTGAGCGGCACGAACTTGACCTTGTTGGCATCGCCGAACACCGCCGCCGCGATGGCCCGCGCCGTATCCACGTCGAGCCCGCGCCAGACCCCTTTTTCGTCCGGCATGCCGAAGCCGAAGACGCCGCCATTGACGCCGGCCTGAACGTATCCCTTCTTCAGAACCGCATCGAGGTCCTTCCCAGCGAAAGCCATTCCCGTTGCCAACAACGCGAAGATGGTCGCCAGTGCCGCCAGTCTCAACAGTTTCATCAGGGTCTCTCCTTGATTTTGTGGTTTGTGTACTGCGCTCCGGAAGGAGTGCACTCGTTTGAATAGAACGCTGTTAAATATACATTCTTATCCAAACCTGTCAACAATGCAAAGTCGCTGGGCAAGTATTTCAGGCAGGGTGCAAGGATAGAGAGGACCGGACTTCACCGATTCGGGATTATATTGGCAAAGCTACTCATTTGCTGCATGCAGATCCCCGTCATCCCGCCTCACCTTGGCTTTCTTGCCAGCTTCAATCAGGTGGTCCGGACTGAGGATGAGACTCTTCTCAACCTGGTCCACACCCTCTGCGGTGATTGCCAGCTGTCCCATATCGAGGCGTTCTACCCATCCCTTGGCCTTGACGTACCAGATATGGAACTCAACCAGCTCGATCGGCGTACTGAGGAGACGGGAGATTTCGAGTTCTCCCAATCCAGGATGTTTCATGTTGCGCCTGCGCTGAAAGTACAGCAGCGTCAGCATTCTGTCCCGAAGCTGCGTGTCGTCGCCGACCTCGGACCTGCCACCGGATTCCGCCGCGATCCCCCACTTGTGGCTCCAGAATTTCTGATAGGCCACATCATAACCGGCCCGTTTCACGGGGTCCGAGAGCAGCTTGTGGGCCTCGACAATCTTAATGAACAGCTCTTTGTTCGCAGTGACCGCGTGATCTGGATGGAATTTCTTGGCAAGGTGGCGAAAGACGCGCTCGATGGTTTCAGTGTCGGCGCTGGAACTCAACTGCAGCAACTCGTAGTAATCAACAAAATCATTGTCGCTCATAAATGAATCCTCCGGGTTGCGTTGCAGCCCTCACCAAGGACAGCCCCCTGAACATTGGTATAAGACATATTTACCACTTATACATTACCATACAAGTCATATTTAGGTTATATATTGCTAATACATAGAATTCATAGGTCAGAGCCCAGCCACAAGAAACGACAAGAGAATCTGACCTTCTGGCGCACCACCGCACGGCCATTCAGCATCATTTGTCTGACTGTCTGTTCCCCGGGATCTGCTTCGCTGGAGTCTCCTCATTTCACACAATGACAAAGTAAATGCGCAACAGGCCAAAGACCGAAAATCAATTATTTTTGACCAGTTTCAGGCCGGCCCGGTAGGCGTCCGCGGCCTTTTCACCAAGAGACCAGTATTCGCGGATGCCGCCGAGGTAGACGAGCGGGTCGAA
>JBFIMV010000263.1:0-4278 GCA_041611575.1 Desulfuromonadales bacterium
GTGGCGGCGGCGGAAAAAATCGCTCCCAAGGTCGGCGAATGGGTCAAGGATGTGCCCAAGTACGTGATGCTGCCGAACTTCGGCAAACTCCGCCACATCGAAGTGGAGAAACGCCTGCTCAAGCTGCAGGAGTTCGCCGAGGCCACCCCGCTCAATCGCCTCGAGCCGGGGAGCTCCGAGCTCGGCATCATCACCTCCGGGGTTGCCTACCAGCACGCCCGGGAAGCCTGCCCCGACGCCTCCTTCCTCAGGCTCGGCCTGGTGCATCCGCTGCCGATCGAGAAGATCCGCGCCTTCGCCGCCGGCGTGAAGAAGCTGATGGTCGTCGAGGAGATGGACGGCATCTTCGAAGAGCAGATCCGCGCAGCGGGGATCCGGGTCGATATCGGCAAGGCCCAGATCCCGCTCTGCGGTGAAGTCAGCGCCGACACGGTGCGCGTCGCTCTCGGCGGCAAGCCGACCGCGGCGATTGCGCCGGTCGCCGGGCTGCCGCAGCGCCCGCCGGTCTTCTGCCCCAGCTGCGCGCATCGCGGCCTGTTTACCATCCTCGCCAAGCTCAAGCTGTTCGTCTCCGGCGACATCGGCTGCTACACCCTCGGCGCCCTGCCGCCGATGAACGCCATGCACTCGGTCATCGACATGGGGGCCAGCATCAGCGCCGCCCACGGCATGGCCAAGGTCAACCAGATCGCCGGACGGGCGCAGAAGCCGGTGGCGGTCATCGGCGACTCGACCTTCTTCCATTCGGGGCTGACCGGCCTGATGAGCATGGCTTACAACCAGGGTGACGCCCTGGTGATCATCATGGACAACCGCACCACCGGCATGACCGGCGGCCAGGAACATCCCGGCACCGGCCAGACCCTCAAGGGGATGGCGGTCCGCCAGGTCGACATGGTGCCGCTGGTCAAGGCGCTCGGCATCGACAACGTCGCCGAGCTCAACACCTACGATCTCAAGGAGACCGAGGCGGCGATCAAGAAAGGCATGGAAACCCCCGGCCCCTACGTGCTGATCGACAAGAACCCCTGCATCCTGCGCTACAAGATCCGCAAGCCGGCCATGAGCGTGATTGCGGAGAATTGCACCGGCTGCAAGGCCTGCCTGAAGGTGGCCTGCATGGCCCTCGGGCTGACCGCCGACGGTGACAAGCCGAAGGTGCGGGTCGACCCGAACGTCTGCAACGGCTGCGGGGTCTGCAAACAGATGTGCAAATTCGACGCGATGACTGAAATCGAGGGAGAAAACTATGCAAACCTTTAATATTGTGATCGCCGGTGTCGGTGGTCAAGGCGTCCTGCTGGCATCGAAAGTCCTCGCCGAGTGTGCCCTGGCGAGCGGCATGGACGTGAAACAGAACGAAGTGCACGGCATGGCCCAACGCGGCGGCAGCGTCATCAGCTTCGTGCGCATCGGTGAGAAGATTCATTCGCCGGTGGTCTCCCCCGGCAACGCCGACATGTTCATTTCCTTTGAACCGCTCGAAGCCCTGCGCTACGCCCACTTCCTCAAGCCGGGCGGGCGGCTGGTCTACAGCCAGGTCGCCATCAACCCCAGCACCGTCGCCTCGGGAATGGCCGTCTATCCGGCCGACGTCGAGCAGCAGCTCGCCGCGGTCGTCCCCAACTCCAAGGGGATCCAGGCTCTGGCCATCGCCCGCGAAGCCGGCAACGGCAAGGCGGTCAACATGGTCATGGTCGGCTCGGTACTGAAACAGCTGCCCTTCAGTGACGAGGTTGTCCAGCAGGTGATTGCGTCCGTGTCCAAGGACAAGGACGCCGAGGTCAACCTCAAGGCGCTGGCGGGCGGCGCGGCTGCCGTTGCCTGACCCCAAGGAGTTTTAGAAGGAAGGGAGATTTGCCATGAAACTCAAGCAGATATCGATCTTTCTGGAGAATGCACCCGGTCGCCTCTACGAGGCGACCAATGCTCTTGCCGAGGCCGGACTCAACCTCCGCTCCCTGTGCATTTCGGACACGTCCGATTTCGGCATCCTGCGCATCCTCATCTCCGACGTCAACAAGGCGCGCAGCGTCATCATGGAGAAGCAGCTGCCGGCGAAGGTCGATGACGTCGTCGCAGCCGAGTTGCAGGACACCCCCGGCAGCCTGGCCGGCGTCCTCAAGCACCTGATGGAGGCCAGGATCAACGTCGACTACATGTACGCCCTGGCCGGCGGGACCAGCGGCACGGCGGTGATGATCTTCCGTTTCAGCGACAACGACAAGGCGATCAATATCCTGAAAAAGAACGGTGTCAACCTGCTCGACGCCGCCGCCCTGGGGATGATTGAAAGCCAGTGAAGCATGGCCCCATGAAACCGGCCAACGGCCAATGCAACAGACAAACTGGGAGATGAGACCATGACCTCAGAAAACAGCTACAGACCGAAGCGCTTCGCCGTCATCGGGGCCGGTCCCGTCGGCGGCGTCGTCGCAGCCTTCCTCGCCAAAGGCGGTTATGACGTCACGCTTTGCGACGTCATCCCCGCACTGCTCGAGCCCGCAACAGATCCGGGCATCCTGATCGAGGGGGCTGACAACCTGCAGGCCAGGGTTGCCCGCACCACGACGCGCATCGACGATATTGTCAAGGATCCCCCCGACGTGATATTTGTCACCGTCAAGGCCACGGCCCTGCCGTTGATCGCCTCGGCGCTGGAAGGCTTCGTCGGCGAAGGACGCTACGTCATCAGCTGGCAGAACGGCATCGACACCGCCCAGACCCTGGCCGTGGAACTTGGGGCCAAATCCGTCATGCGCGGCGTGGTGAACTTCGGCTGCGTGCCGGTGAAACCCGGGCACATCCGCCTGGCCTTCCATCACCGGCCGCACTACCTGCAGGAGCTCGATCCACAGTCGCATGCCGCCGCGGAGGGCATCTGCCGGGTCCTCACAGAGTGCGGCCTCGACACCCTGCACACCGCGAACATTGCCGACATGGTCTGGCGCAAGGCAGTGCTCAACGCCTGCATGAACCCGCTGTGCGCGGTGACCGGCATGACCATGGTGGAGATCATCGAAGACCCGATCACCTTCAACATGGTCGACGCGCTGCTGAAAGAAGGGATCGCCGTGGCCCGCGCCAACGAGTTCGCCCTCGGCTCGGGGTTCTACCCTTACGCCATCAGCTACATCAAGAACGCCGGCAACCACAAGCCGTCCATGCTGCAGGACATCGAGGCAAAACGCCGCACCGAGGTCGACTTCATCAACGGCAAGATCGTCGAGTACGGGGTACAGGCAGGGGTTCCCACCCCCTACAACACCATGATTCGCGGCCTGGTGAAGGCCCTGGAACCGAAATAAGGGTCATTCGTGCAACGGAAGGGATTTCATGCTGAGAAAAGTTTTTGAGATAATCGATCGATATTTCATCCGGATCGAGGAATGGTCGCTGTTCCTGGCGGTCTGCATAGCCCTGGTGGTGGCCATGGCCAACGTCCTGCTGCGCAAGCTGACGGCGGACATCAACATCTACTGGTCGGATGAAGTGGTGCGCAAAACTGTTTACATCTCCACCTACCTTGGCTGCGTGGTGGCGGTGCGCACCCGTTCGCAGATCTGCATCGACGCCCTGCCGCAGATGATCCCGAGCCTGAAAAAACCCCTGAACTTCTTCTCGAAGCTGGTGGTGCTGCTCTTCTCCGCCATCATGATCTACCTCGGCGGGGCGATGACCAAGATGATGTACCTGGACGCCTACGCCCGCACAGCCAGCCTGCAGCTGCCCGAATGGATCTTCTACGCCGTGCTCCCCGTGATGGGCGTCATGATGTTCCTGCGCACCCTGCTGGTCATGTACGACGACTGGAAGGAGGGGGCGCAGAACTGAGCGGTGAGGCCAGCCTCCCCGCCCGGCATGCCCGGATACGATGGATACCAACTACCTGATCATCCTGTTCGTCCTCCTCGGCCTGATGGCGACGACGGTCCCCGTCTTCATGGCGTTGTTCTTCACCGGCACCGTCGGCCTGGTCTTCATGCTCGACATCGACCCGCAGATCGTCATCGAAGTCCTGTACCGCAGCCTGGACAAGTTCGCCCTGGTGGTGGTGCTGTTCTTCATCCTCTGCGGCAACATCATGACCACCGGCACCATCGTGCAGAAGCTGATCAAGACGGCCAACGCCCTGGTCGGCTTCCTCCCCGGCGGGCTCGCGATGGCCGGGGTCCTCGCCTGCGGCTTCTTCGGCGCCATCTCCGGCTCGACGGTGGCCACGGTGGTCGCCATCGGCGGCTTCATGATCCCGGCGCTGATCGACAACGGCTACGACGA
>JBFIMV010000264.1:0-4219 GCA_041611575.1 Desulfuromonadales bacterium
GAATATGCTCAGTATATCAGGCAGACATCAACAGACAATCGGGGGCTTCGGCAAGCAGCGGACGCGGCTATAATGGCGCAGAACCGCTCAAGTGCCATCTTTGCACGCGGGAAACTTCAGGACGCACCGCAACTGCGGCCAGATAGTGTCGGGCAACAGGGAAAAGTCGCAGTTGCCAGATGCTGTCACAAACACAGCAATGATCGAGGAAAAGGGGGTCAAGGGCCAGCTGTGTTTCAGAAAAACCGCCACCCTTGCCCTTCAGCCACGCTTCCTTGCGGGTCCAGATGCGAAAGAACTCACGCCGGCGCCGCGATACCGGAACAGTCAAAAGACGTGCATTTTCCTCTTTCGAAAAAAAGCGCGCCGCCAACCGGGCGTGATCAAGCGCCCCGTTTATTCTCTCGACATCGACGCCGACTTCATCCCCTCTGGCAATAGCGCACAGCCCCCACTCTCCCGAATGTGCCATGTTGAAACAGATATCTGCTCTTTGGGCATCCACCAGATGTGGCTTGCCGTGCGCATTGACCGCAAAGGCAAGCTCAACCGGCTTGATACCGACATAGCCTGCCAGTATCTGCCGCAGCAAGCTGCGAGCGGCCACCCAGGTGCGTGCTTTTTGCGGATCGCGCAGACGTTCGGCGCGCAGGCGCTCTTCATCGCTCAGGAGAAAATCTTGTGCAGCAGAGACATCGAGGCGAAAGCGCCAGAGGTGAACACTGTGCGCATCTAAACCCGGTTGCTCGACAGGAGTGGACCAGGGAGACAGTTCAAGAGACATGCAGCCTCACGCGTAAGGGTGGCCAGCCAGCCATGCCCGCAGGCGTTCGATACCCTCACTGAAAGAAACGGCAGGGGCGTAACCGAAATCCCGACGGGCGGCCGTCAGATCGAACCAGTGCGCGGTGGAGAGCTCTCGGGCGACGAAACGGGTCATGCGCGGTTCGCCTTGAAGAGGAAACCAAGTATAGAGGCGCTCAAGAATGCAGCCGACGGCATAGGCCATGCGCGGCGAAATCGTGCGGGTTACCGGGGGGATGCCATCAGCCGCCAAAATGCGATTGACAACCTCCCAGACCGGCAGCGGCTCGCCCTGGGAGAGAAAGTAGGCTTTACCGGCCACGGCCGAACCGACCTCGAGTCGATCGGCAGCCTGCAGATGACCCAGGGCGGCGTTGTCGATGTAGATGGTATCGACCAGGCAATCACGCTTGCCGATGCGGCGCAGCGCGCCCTTGCGCCCTCTATCAAGGATGCGCGGTACGAGGTGATTGTCCTCCGGCCCCCAGATCAGGTGCGGTCGCAATGCGACCGTCGCCAGATCGCTGCCGTTGGCTCGCAGCACCCGTTGTTCGGCTTCTGCCTTGGTTTGCGGGTAGAATGCTTCGAAGTGCTCCGGGTAAGGAACCGACTCGTCGACCCCCTCCATGTCGCGGCCGTCGAAAACCACGCTCGGCGAGCTGGTGTAGACCAGCCGACGGATACCGTTGGCGCGACAGGCATCGATAATGTGTTGTGTGCCCAGGACATTGGCCCGGTAGAACTCCTCGTAGGGGCCCCAGACGCCGGCCTTGGCTGCCACGTGGAAGACGATGTCACAGCCTGACGCGGCCTCGCGGACCATGTCGGCGTCATCGAGGGCGCCACAACGATGTTCAACGCCGAGGGACTCCAGGGAGGGATGGCGATGACGGGAGAAGGAACGGACCTGGTCACCCCGGGCGAGGAGCTGGCGCACGATCGCCTTGCCGAGAAAACCGCCGCCGCCGGTGACCAGAGCCTTCATGACAGCTTCTCCGCTGCCCAGATCGCCAGCTTTTCGCGAAAGATCTTGGCGTTGTGGCGGATATCGACCGGGAACGCAGGATGAAAGAGAAAGGTCCTGATGTCGCGGGTCAAGGTGTTCCCGGCGCCGAGAACAAGAAGCTCCCGATGAATCCGCTCAAGTTCTGACGTATCTGTGCCGCTCTCGAGTTCGACGCAGAGCACCGGACGCTGCCGGCCCGGCGCGCCGACCCCGACCAGGGCGGTGCGGTAAATGTCAGGATGGGTATTGAAGATTGCCTCGCAGGGGATGGTAAAGAGGGTGCCTGCAGCAGTCGTCACCCGGTGACTCTTGCGGCCACAGAACCAGATGCGCCCAAGGTTGTCGCGATAACCGAGGTCGCCCATGCGATGATAAAACGAGCCGTCGCGCTGGTCTGCGATCTTTCCCAGCGCCGTCGATTCCTCGCGGTTGAAATAAGAACGCGTCACCTGCGGCCCCTTGACGACGATCTCGCCGATGTCACCGTCAGCACACTTCAAGGATTCATCCCAGGCTGCGATTGGCCAATCGTCGATGGCGATGATCTCGAGTTCGAGGCCGGGGACCGATCGGCCGACGCAGACCCCCGCCCCCCGATCGGTGGCATGACGGGTCTCGTTCAGGATTTCTTCGCTGCCGATGGAGCAGACTGGCAGGGCCTCGGTGGCACCGTAGGGGGTAAAGACCTGCGCGCCGTTAGCCAGCATGGCGGCAAAACGCTCAAGGACCTTCGCCGGCACCGGCGCCCCCGCCGAGATTGCTCTTTTCAGGCTCGGCAGCCTGATGCCATGGGCTTCGCCGTAACGACCGACCCGGTTGATCAGTGCCGGCGAACCGAACATGGTGGTGATCTGGAATCTTTCGATGGCGGCGATGATTTTACCCGGGTCGACATCGGCCGGGCGGGTGAAGTCCATCTCCGGCACCACCGAGGTCATCCCCAGGGCCGGGGCGAACAGGGCGAACAGCGGGAAGGTCGGCAGGTCGATCTCGCCGGGGCGGATGTCGTAGACCTGGCGCAGCATCTCGACCTGTGCGGAGAAGTTGCCGTGGCTGTAGACCGCCCCTTTCGGCACCCCGGTGCTGCCGCTGGTGAACAGGATCGCCGCCGTCTCATCGGTTTCGGTTTCGGCCGTCGGGTAATCCTGATCGTCGCGAATCGTCTTGAGCAAGCCATCAAGGCTGAAGCCGCCCCAGCAGAGGCGCCGGCCGACGGTCAGGAGTGTCTTGACGGTCGGTTTTCCCCAGCCGAGCAGCAGACGTGCCAGGTGCGCCTTGGGGATGCCAATGAAGGCTTGCGGCTGCGCTTCGGCGAGGCAGACCTTGAGGTTTTTCACTCCCATCCCGGGGTCGACCAGGACCGGTACCGCGCCGACCTTGAACAGCGCAAAGGTCAGGGCGAAGAACTCGAAACCGGGCGGGACCATCAGGACGGTGCGCACGCCGCGCCGGATGCCGATCGACTCGAGTGCCAGCGCCATGCGGCTGCTCGCGCGATCGAGCTGCGCAAAAGTATATTGGGTGTATCGTGTCTGCTGCTGGTTGTCCTGCCCTTGCGGGATGAAGATCGCCGGGGTGTCCGGCTGGAGGCGTGCCATCTGCGGCAGATGCGCAGCGACGTTGGCGGAGCCGGCCGGAATCATGGCGCCGCCCCGGCAGCCGGCGGGTCGAGCGGATGTGCCGCCAGAAACTGTTCGATGATCGGGATCACTTCCTCCTGGGCGTCTTCGAGGATGTAGTGGCCGCAGTCGGCAAAGGTGTGGACCTCCGCACCGGGGAAGCGCCTCTGCCATTCCGCCAGGAAGTACCGGTCGAAGACGAAGTCCTTCAACCCCCAGCAGATGGACATCGGCAGGCTGCGGAACTTGTCCAGGCTGGCAGCGATATCGCTCACCAGGTCGTAGCCGGAGTCGCCCGGCGCCAACGGGATATCCTGGACAAAGCGCAGCGTGGCAATGCGCTTGGACGGCACATCATAGGGGGCGACATAAGCACCGCGCAAAGCCGCGCTCATCGGGTTGCGCTTGCAGCCGATGCGGGCGGCGATCAGGGCAAAGGCATTGAACTGGTTGACCAGCATGGCACCGAGCCGGGTATCGCGACAGAGCCTGAGCACCCAGGGGAAACGCTTGCCCTTTGGCAGATGGAAGGCGCCGGTGTTGAGGATGACCAGGCGGGCGATGCGCTTTGGGTGGCGCGCGGCGTACCCCATGCCGATCATCCCTCCCCAGTCGTGCAGCACCAGGGTGATGCGCCCTTTCACCGCCAGGATCTCGAGCAGCGCCTCGAAATCGTCGATGCGCCGTTCCAGCGTGTAAGGGTATTCATCGGCCTTCGGCGTGTCAGACAGGCCGCAGCCGATGTGATCCGGGACGATGACGCGATACTTGCCGCGCAGCGCCTTGGCCA
>JBFIMV010000265.1:0-4212 GCA_041611575.1 Desulfuromonadales bacterium
ACAACTGCCAGAGGGTTCGGCACCACCCCCTCCGCCATATTGAAAGCCGGTTGCGTAAGCAGCCGGCTTTCGCATTTCCGCAGAGGCAATTTCGAGGTAGAGTGAAAGCTGGATGCCAAGACTTAAAGGAGGGCTCATGACTTTCGAAACACTCAAGGACTACCTGCTCGGCAAGCCCGGCGCGGGGGAGGACTTCCCCTTCGATGACGTGACCCTGGTGTTCAAGGTCGGCGGCAAGATGTTCGCCCTGGTGATCCTCGACGAAGACCCGATGCGCATGAACCTCAAGTGCGACCCGGTCAAGGCCGAGTTTCTGCGTGCCCAGTTCCCCGCCGTGCACCCCGGCTACCACATGAACAAGCGCCACTGGAACACCGTGACACACGACGGCACGCTTCCCGACCCGCTGGTCCTCGCCATGATCGACGACTCCTACGAGCTGGTGGTGCGCGGCCTGCCCAGGGCGCGGCGGGTGGAGATTAGGGGCGAGGGGGAGAGAATATAGGCCTATGTCTGGATTTGGCTTGCAATTGTTCTCAATATAGCTACAATCGTAGCGTAAATGAGAACGTTAGTTTGTGAGGCTTGATGACCGGTTCTCGACTTGTCGAACTCCTGTTCAGCGGCTACCGTCGGCAGATCCTGGCCCTGCTGCTGCTCCGCCCGGACGAGCATTTCTACGTCCGCGAGATCGCACGGCTGACCGGCGTGGTCCCCGGTTCGCTGCACCGTGAGCTGAAGCAGCTGCACGAGGCCGGGCTGCTCCTGCGAGAGGAGGTCGGCAACCAGGTGCGCTACTACGCCGACCGAGAGTGCCCGATCTTCGAGGAACTGGCGTCGATCTTCCGCAAGACCAGCGGGCTTGCCGATGTGCTGCGCGAGGCGCTGCGGCCACTCGACGAAATGGTCGAGCTGGCCTTCGTTTTCGGTTCGGTGGCGCAGGGGCAGGAGCGGAGCGGCAGTGACATCGATCTGCTGGTGCTCGGTCCGGTCGATTTCATCGCCGTGGCAGGAGCCCTGGTTGAGACCCATGCCCGCCTGGGTCGCGAGGTGAACCCGGTGGTGATGAGGCGGGAGGAGTATGCGCGGAAATATCATGCGGGTGACCGCTTTGTGCGCCGGGTTGCCGGCGAATTGAAAATTTTTGTAAAGGGAGGGGAGCATGACCTTGGAAAACTTGTTGAGGATCGGCCAGCTAAAGAGTCACACGACAGACAGGGCAGAGATCCAGCAGCTTCTTGAGGCGGCACGACGCAACCTGGCCGACGCCGCCGTCGACGTCGTCAGCCTGGAGACCCGCTTTGATGCGGCCTACAAGGCGATTATGCAACTGGCGCTGGCGGTCTTGCTGGCCAATGGCTACCGGGCCGACAGTCGCGGACACCATCAACTCATGATCCAGTCGCTGCCGCTGACGATCGGACTGTCAAAAGAGCGCATGGTGGTTCTGGACGCCATGCGCCGCAAGCGTAACGCCGCAGACTATCTGGGCACAGATGCCGACGAGGGCTCGCTCGAGGTCTGCAGGGGGCAGGCGAAGGAATTGCTGCGGGATGTCGAGCGGTGGTTGAAGGAGAACCGCCCGGAGCTGATGTGATGTCTGAGTCAGCGCAGCGGTCCGGGGAACCCTTGACCGTTTCGATTGTCCGGAGTATTTCAAACGGGTGAATCGAATGCGCGAAGCCTAGGCTGCGCATGGATTTGCAGGAACAAAAAGGGTTGCGCGCCAATCGGCGCTGGCTCTATTGTATTTCGAGGATGGGGGAGTGGGCAGTTTATTGTTAGGGCGGGTTGCTGGGCGTGTTGAAGCCCCATTGACGCCCCCTGAACCCCAACCGACAGAGAAGCCATGCCGTCTGAAACCCCCATCTACATGACCCCCGCCTGCGCGGCACAGATGCGTGCGGAGCTGAAGGACCTGCTGTACGTCAAGCGCCCCGATACGGTGCGCCGGGTGGCCGATGCGGCGGCCGAGGGGGACCGCTCGGAGAACGCTGAGTACATCTACGGCAAGCGCCATTTGCGCAAGATCGACTCCCGCATCCACTTTTTGACCAGGCGCATCGAGAACGCCGAGGTCGTCGACCCGGTCGCCCAGGGGAAGACCGCCGCCGGCCGGGTGCTGTTCGGCGCCACGGTGACCGTCGAGGACGAGGCGGGGGAGGAGATCGTCTACGCCATCGTCGGCATCGACGAGTACAACGGCGCCAGGGGGCTGGTGAGCTGGCAGTCGCCGATCGGCCGGGCGCTGATGCGCAAGGAGGTGGGGGACGTAACGGTGGTCAAGACCCCGGCCGGGATCCGCGAGCTGGAGATCGTCGCCGTCGAGTACAAGGCGATTGAAGGTGTTGAGATCATCAGTCGGATTTAGAAGCGCGGGTTGAGGGACAGCTGACACGCGACTCTATTTCTCGGCTGCAGCAATACGATGACCTTATGCAATGAAGCAAGGTCGCCAGGAAATTTCCACCATCACCCCATCCACCCGTTATGAGCGGCTCGCGTTTCGTTCTCCTGTGCCACCTTGGTATCGGACCTTTCACCTCAGGGTCGTCTTTCGGGTCAAGTTCAAAGATTGGAACAGCCTGCCAGCAGAATTACAGTTGACAACTGGCGGGCCGGCCATTCTCTCGAAAAGCGCAGGAAACCCGTTCCGGGGCACTTGATCAATTGGCTGGCGCGAAGCGGCTGGTGACGCGCCCGAGTATCAATTGGCCGGAGACCCGGCAGGGGCTGTTGTGCGCGGGGTCGGGATTGTCCCCCTGCAGATGATACAGGCCGTCCTCGTGTATCTCCATGACCCTCTTGACAATCTGCAGGCCCGCCTGAGCCGGGTGTCGGGCAATGATGATATCACCGATGCGCGGCGGCTGACGCCGAAAGGCACGAGGATCGACCAGGATTTCATCGCCGGCGGCGAGCAGGGGGCGCATGGACGCTCCTGTCACTCGGTAGCGTTGCCTGAGCTTGATCAACCACAATAATAGCTCTTTGCCGTTGCTGTCCTGCACACTTCACCTTCCTTGGGTCTTAGAGACTATTTTTCCAGGACTGATCACCCGGCCGTGTAATAGGGCACATCGCGTCCCTTGGTCGCCCAGAAGATGGTGTGAATCTTGTTGATGGCCTTCATCAATTCTTCGGCTTTTTCCAGGCTGACCTCCACCTTGACCGCCGAACAGAGCTTGGCCGCCTGCCAGAAGGTGTCATGCAGATCGGGGTATTGCTCCAGGTGCGGCGGTTTGAAATAGTCGGTCCACAACACCAGCAGATCCGTTTTGGCCAACTGGGCCTGCTCTTCCTTGATGGCGATATAGCGTGCAAGGGTGTTGGCGGTCGCGTGACTGCGGTCATTGGGGTCGAGGGCGAGAATCTTTTTGGTCATCGACAGAGCGGCTTCGGCGGCAATCCGCGCCGAAGCGGGATCGTAAACCCCGCAGGGTCCATCGCAGTGTGCGCTGACGGTTTTCGAGGCCGGAAAGAATTGCTGGAACATTTGATTTAACCGTTTCATGAGCTTCTCCTTTTTGGGCTATGGGAAAGTCTTGAGGTGGACGGAACAAAATCCTTCGCATCCTGCTCGATCATTCCTGGCCGTTTCAAAGAGGGAACATCCATCACTGAATATAGTGATCATGATCGCTTGCTCCCCCGGGCGTCACATTCTTGAAGGTCGATATTACAATCGGACGTTGGGTTTCTCTCCTTGGATATTATAGCGTAAGTCTGAAAAGATGCGGAGGAAGGAAGGATGTATCTCAGGCTGACAGCCCCTTGCTAATTGACCAATCAACGATAAAATAACAGTAGAACAGTAAGTTATGCCCGTCGAAAGGAGGAAATCATGTCAACTCAATACCATGACAGGTTTTCCGAAGCGGAGAAGGAACTGCAGGAAAAGTCGGCATTCGTCTGTCTTAGCTGCCAGAAAACTTACAAGAAACATGAGGCCGAGAAGCAGGACAAGACCTGCTGCGGTAAAACGCTCAAGGGTATGACCGGGGAAAGCTCCGATTCCTACCATGACCAGTTTTCCGAAGCGGAAAAAGAGTTGCAGGACAGGTCGGCTTTCGTCTGTATAAGTTGCGAGAAGACTTACAAAAAGCATGAGGCCGAGAAGCAGGACAAGACCTGCTGCGGCAGAACACTCAAAGAAATGACCAGGGAAAGTTTTGGCCCCTAGTTGGCTCTGGCGGACGTTCTTCGCGAATC
>JBFIMV010000266.1:0-4212 GCA_041611575.1 Desulfuromonadales bacterium
GGCCTGCCGCGCGAGCCGACGGTGCGCGAAGCGCTGAAGACCGGTATCGACCTGGTGACCTTCAGCGGCGACAAGCTGCTCGGCGGCCCGCAGGCCGGACTGATCGTCGGCACTCGCGCGGTGATCGACCAGGTGCGCAAGCACCCCATGGCCCGCGCCCTGCGCATCGACAAGCTCACCCTGGCCGCCCTCGAAGCGACGCTGCGGCTGTATCTCGACCCGCAGAAAGCCCTGGCGGGCATCCCCACCTTGAAGATGCTGGCGAAGCCTGTCGAAGAGCTGCAGCAGCGCTGCGAAGCCTTGCTCCCCCGGCTTGCCCGGGTCATTGGCGGGGCGGCCGAATGCGCCGTCATCGAATCGACCTCGACCGTCGGCGGCGGCGCCCTGCCGCTGGCCGAGCTGCCGGGTTGGGCGCTTGCCGTTGTGCCGAAGAAGATCTCGGTGAACGAACTGATCACCCGCCTGCGGCGCTGCGAGCCGCCGGTGGTAGGGCGCGTGCAGGACAACCGGTTTTTGATTGATCCACGGACACTGGGTTTTGAGGAGGACGAATTGCTTTTGGCTGCTCTGCAGAGGGTGCTGGCGCTGGATTAACAGCTGTTCTTCAGGCAAAAGCATAGAACCTTTATAGGGTCGCCGGTCCCGGCCGGCAGCCGGGTGTCTTTCTTTGCTGGTCCAAAGAAAGGCACCAAAGAAATGACCTGAAATCTCCACTGCGTGGGGCATTTCCTTTGCCGGATGTCTGCGAAGTCAACAGTGGGATATCTGAAAAACTCGGGGATTGCTTTCTTGTCACGAAGGCGGGGGCCTATGTATTTTGGCCCCCTGTGGCCTTTCAACCGGAGGAGATTATTTCTGGCTGAAGTGCTGTCGCCATCACCGAAGTGACAAGAAAACACAAGGGGCCCCCAAAAAAAATGGGGCCCCGCCTTCGCTGGCAATAGCCAGTGCTCAGGTCGTCAACTTCCCGGTTGTTATAACTACCGGCCTCTGGCAAAGGAAATGCCCACCGCAGGTGACAGGCGTTTTTTGCTTACTTTTTGTCGCCGCCTGGACAAAAAGTAAGGCGTCTGGCGGGACGCGACCCGCCGGTTTTGACTGGTTTTGAATTTAACCCAAAGCATCACAGAACTTTTTTTTGGATACGCACGTATGAACAAACCCAACCGCTACCACATCATCGGCACCGCCGGTCACGTCGATCACGGCAAGACCGTGCTGATCAACACCCTGACCGGCGTCAACACCGACCGCCTCAAGGAGGAGCAGGAGCGCGGCATCTCCATCGAGCTTGGTTTCGCCCCCTTCAAACTCGACGATGGCAGCGTGGTCGGCGTGGTCGACGTCCCCGGCCACGAGCGTTTTATCCACAACATGCTGGCCGGCATCGGCGGCATCGACCTGGTGCTGCTGGTGGTCGACGTCAACGAGGGGGTCATGCCGCAGACCCGCGAGCACCTGCAGATCCTGCAGCTGCTGCAGGTGCCGCGCGGCATCCTGGTGCTGACCAAGTGCGACCTGGTCGAGGAGGACTGGATCGACATCATCGAGGAGGAGGTGCGCGAGACCCTGGAAGGGACTTTTCTCGCCAAGGCCCCCTGCTGCCGGGTCTCTGCCCTGAAAGGCGACGGCATCGACGCCCTGAAAGAGACCATCGGCCAGATGTTGAGGCAGCTGGCGCCGCGCGACGAGGACGGCCCGACCCGCCTGCCGATCGACCGGCATTTTACCATCAGCGGCTTCGGCACGGTGGTCACCGGCACCCTCCTCTCCGGCCGCATCAAGGTCGGCGACATGGTCGAGGTCCTGCCGCCCGGCGAGTCGGTGCGGGTGCGCGAGGTGCAGGTGCACGGCCACAAGGCCGAAGTCGGCTGCGCCGGCCAGCGGGTCGCCGTCAACCTCGCCGGCTTCGAGCGCAGCGACCTGCAGCGCGGCGCGGTGGTCGCCACCCCCGGCTTCTACGCCATGACCGAACGTCTCGATGCGCGCTTCACGCTCCTCAAGGAAGCGAAACGACCGCTCAAGTTCCGCGACCCGGTGCACCTGCACCTGGGGACTGCCAAGATCACGGCGCGCATCGTGCTGCTCGATCGCGACGTCATGGAACCGGGAGAATCCGCGCTGGTACAGTTTCACCTCGACACGCCGCTGGTCGCCCACCGCCAGGACCGCTTCATCGTCCGCTCCTACTCGCCGATGACCACCGTCGGCGGCGGCCAGGTGATCGACCCGACGCCGCGCAAGCACAAGCGCTTCCGCGACGAGGTCATGCGCGGGCTCAAGGAGCTCGAATCGGGCGAGGGATCTTTCCTGGTGCAGAAGCTGGCCGAGCTCGGCTGCGCCAAGGCCAAGGACCTGGAACAGGCGTCGGGCCTCGGCCGCGAACGGGTGGCCGCGCTGCTCGACAACCTCGCCGCGGCGGAGCAGGTGCGCCGCTACGGCGACCAGTGGGTCACGGCGGAGACCGCCCGGTCCTGGCAGCGGGTGCTGGTCGAAGCGGTCGACATCTTCCACCGCGACAACCCTCTGCAGCCGGGGATCCCCCACGCCACCCTCAAAGCCGCTCTCCCCGCGCGCGTCGCTCCGAAGGCCTTCGAGCAGCTGCTGGACGAACAGATCGCCGCCGCCGAACTGTCACAGCGCGGCGAATGGGTGCAGCGCCCGGACTTCACGCCGCGACCGACCTCGGAACAGCAGATCTGGCTGGAAAAGCTGGAACAGGTCTACCGCGCGGCCGGGGTCGAAGCCAAGGGGCGGGTCGACATGCTGGCCATGGCCGGCCTGCCGGAAAACCAGGTCGAAAGCCTGCTTGCCTACCACTTCGCCAACGGCACCCTGGTGCGGCTCAACGACGATTCATTCCTGCACCGCGAGGCTTATCAAAAGGCACTCAACGCGTTGAAAGACCATTTCGCCACGGAGCAGACGCTCACCCTCGCCGCCTTCCGCGACCGCATCGGCAGCGCCCGCAAGCAGACCCAGGCGATCCTGGAGCTGTTCGACAGCCTCAAGTACACCATGCGCAAGGGCGATGAGCGGGTGGCGTGGCAATTACCGAAATAACGAGACGCGAAATGCGAGGTGCGAGAAAAGTCCGTTCTCACTTCGCATCTCACACCTCGCGTTTCGTTCTCCATGGAGTTTAAACATGAAACTGACCCATCTCTCCCGCTCGAGCGGTTGAGCCGCCAAGATGGCCCCCGGGCCATTGGCGCAGGTGCTGCGCCAGCTGCCGACTGTTGACGACCCGAACCTGCTGACGGCGGCGATCCCCTTCGCCGACGCCGGAGTCTACCGCCTCCGCGACGACTGCGCCCTGGTGCAATCGGTCGACTTCTTCACCCCGGTGGTCGATGATCCGGCCACCTTCGGCCGCATCGCCGCGGCCAACGCGCTGTCCGACATCTACGCCATGGGCGGCCGGCCGCTGACGGTGATGAACCTGGTCGGCTTCCCCCCCTGCCTGGAACACGACGTGCTGGTGGCGATCCTCAGGGGCGGCGCGGAGAAGGTCCACGAAGCCGGTGCCGTGATCGTCGGCGGCCACACCGTCGAAGACGACGAACCGAAATACGGCCTGGCGGTCACCGGCCTGGTCGACCCGGCAAAACTGGTCACAACCGTCGGCGCCCGGCCGGGTGACGTGCTGGTGTTGACCAAGCCGCTCGGCACCGGCATCCTGGCGACGGCCCTCAAGGGCGAGGTCCTGAAGGAAAGCGACATGGCCGACGCCATCCGCGGCATGCAGACCCTCAATCGTGCGGCCAGCGAGGCGATGCTGGCGGTCGGCGTGCATGCCTGCACCGACATCACCGGCTTCGGCCTGCTCGGCCACGCCCTGGAGATGGCCGCCGCCAGCGCCGTCGGCCTGGAAATCACGGCGGACGCCCTGCACGTCTACCCGCAGACGCTCGAGATGGCCGCCATCGGCCTCATCCCTGCCGGCAGCTACCGTAATCGTGAACATTACCTGCCGCAGGTCGTTAACCGCGAGCAGGTCGCCGTGGAGATCGTCGACATTCTCGCCGACCCGCAAACCTCGGGCGGTCTGCTGATCGCTATCGCACCGGACAAGTCTGGGGAGTTGCTGGCAAGGCTGGCGTCAACGGGGAGCGGCGGCTGGGTGATCGGCGGTGTGAGTGACTCACATCCGGGGAAGATGAAGATCAGGTGCTGAGCGATGGGCGATGAGCGATGAGTGAAAATGCTGAA
>JBFIMV010000267.1:0-4206 GCA_041611575.1 Desulfuromonadales bacterium
ATCAATAGCGTTAATAGCGTTTCTGATAAAGGGCGTCGAATTCCGTGCCGCAGGCCGGACAGTGAATCCGGGCGCCGTCTTTCCCCGCCCTGGGGATACAGGCGCTCAGCAGCAAAACCAAAAGGAGCAGCAAAAAGTAAACGCGAATCATGCTCATGTCAGCCTCCTCCTTCATCAGCCTCTGTATTATGCGGAGCGGCAAAGAGACTGTCAACTTTTCCCGCCAGACCCCTTGCAATACGACATACAGTTTGATATATATGTCTGGCACTCGACAAACAAGAGTGCCAATAAATTGATATCAATGAGGTTTACAGCACCATGAGCACAGCAAGTCTGCCGGTAACAAGCGACTCTTTCGAACATTACATGGTCCAGGTCAACCGCTTCTCCCTGCTGAGCGCCGAGGAAGAATACGATCTGGCGATCCGCCACCAGCGCGACGGCGACATGGAAGCGGCCCATCGTCTCGTATGTGCCAACCTGCGCTTTGTCGTCAAGATCGCCAATGAGTACCGCGGTTATGGTTTGCGCCTGCTCGACCTGGTCCAGGAAGGCAACATCGGCCTGATGATGGCGGTGAAGAAGTTCGATCCGCAGCGCGGCACACGCCTGATCACCTACGCCGTGTGGTGGATTCGCGCCTACATCCAGAACTACATCGTGCGCAGCTGGTCGCTGGTCAAGATCGGCACCACGCAGATGCAGAAGAAGCTGTTCTTCAAGCTCGCACAGACCCGCAGCGCCCTGCGCAACCTGACGGGATTCGCCGGAGACGAGGAGATCGCCAGGGAACTCGACGTCACCGAGGATGCCGTCGCCGAAATGAGCCAACGCATGGGTAGCCGCGACACCTCGCTCGACGTCGAATTAAGCGAGGGGGAAGGCTACACGCTGCTGCACACCCTCGCCGACGAACGCGAGAACCAGGAGGAACTTCTCCTGGAGCAGGAGGCACAAACGTCGCGGGTCGAACGCAGCCAGGCGGCGCTGGCCACTCTCAAGCCCCGCGAACGGCAGATCATCGAGGCACGCATCCTGGCCGATACGCCGACCACGCTCCAAGAGCTGGCCGACGAATTCGGCATCAGCCGTGAGCGCGTCCGCCAGCTTGAGCAGAACGCCCTGAACAAGCTGCGCGGGGTTCTGGCCGAAGACCACCCCTGAAATCGACCCATTACAGAGGAAACATTTGACAAACGGAGCGGTATGCCGTTATTTAATGTCTTCGTCCGCGTCACAATATTCAGAGTCAGGAACTTCCTTCACAGGGCAGCCAACATGCATAAACCGATCATCTTTCTCCTCGTCGCAGGGTTTCTCCTGTCGGCCTGCTCGCCCAAGACCGTCGTCCCCCCGGCCAAGCAGGCTGCCGTCTACTTCCAGGAAGGTGAGTCCTACTTCGAAAAAGGCCTCTATCGCGACGCCATCGCCTCCTGGGAAAAGGTGCGCGACAGCTACTTTTCGCCGGAGCTCAACACCCTCGCCGAGTTGAAGATTGCCGAAGCCCACTACCTCTCCGAAGAGTTCGTGGAAGCCGCGGTCGCCTACGAGGCTTTCCTCAAGAACCACCCGGATCATGCCCGCGTGCCGGACGTGCTCTTTCAGCTGGGCCTGTCCTATATCCAGCAGATGTACAAGTATGACCAGGACCAGTCGCCGACCATCTATGCGCTCAACGCGTTCAAAACGCTGCAACAGCGTTTCCCGGAGGACCGTCGCAAGGAAGAAGTGCAGATCTATATCGACCGCTGCCTCAACCAGCTGGCGGCCAGCGAGCTCAACATCGGCGAGTACTACCTCAAGGCCAAGGTCTACCCCGCGGCCATCAGCCGGGTCGAGGGGCTGCTGAAGAAATATCCGAATTATTACGAACGGGACAAGGCCTATTACGTGCTTGGCCAGGCGTACCTGCTCAATGGTGAGAAAGACAAGGCCGTGGCCTCCTTCAATACGCTCTTCAACGAGTTCGTCGGCAGCGAATACGTCCTCAACGCTCAGCGCTTCATCGAGAAAAACTACTGATTCAACCATGCAGAAATGGATTAAAAAGCCCGTCGCCAACGACGGGCTTTTTTGCTTTTTGCGTCGCGCAGTTGCGCCCGGCAACTGCATACAGCATACAGTATATTTTCCCTTGACTTGTAACAGGTCGCATATTATAAAAATGTTCTATTTTGACGGGACGTCAACGGCTGCAATCTGCCTTCCCGTCTGCCCTTCCTGCCCTCACTCGGTCCCGACACGACGGTTTGGTTCAGAAGGACATGCCGCAAGCTGAAGCAGTCACCGCCGACAGCCCGGACCTGAAAAGACGGGTGGCTGCCGGTTCGCAATCTACGTTCGGAACCCGTTCCGAATAATTTCCATAACGGAGGAGAGAGATGTCCGATTTCGGTACCCTGGAAAGTCGCGTTCGTCGCAAGTCCCTGCTCAGCAAGGTCATGAAGGCTGAAGACACCATTCAGTTCTTCAAGGCCGGCCAGAACCTGGTCTGGTCCGGTTTCACCCCGGCCGGCTACCCCAAGGCGGTGCCCATCGCCCTGGCGGACCACGTCGAAGCCAACAACCTGCAAGGCAAGCTGAAGTTCAACCTCTTCATCGGCGCGTCCGTCGGTGCCGAGACCGAGGACCGCTGGGCGACACTCGACATGATCGACCGCCGCTGGCCCTACCAGACCGGCAAGAACATCGCCGCCGGCATCAACGCCGGCCGCATCCGCATGGGTGACAAGCACCTCGGCCACTTCGCCCAGGACATCGGCTACGGCTTCTACACCGCTAACGGCCGCTACGACATCGGCATCTTCGAAGTCTCGGCGATCACCGAGGACGGCGGCCTGGCGCTGACCTCCTCGTGCGGCATCGTCGCCGAAGCCATCGGCCTGTGCGACAAGATCATCCTCGAAGTCAACACCGGACAGCCTTCCTTCGAGGGCATCCACGACGTCCAGATGCAGCAGAAGCCGCCCAATCGCGCCCCCTTCCTGATCACCCAGGCCCACACCCGCATCGGCACCCCCTACGTCCCCTGCGACACCGAAAAGGTCATCGCCGTGGTCGAGTCCAAGCGCCGCGACAAGGGCCGCGCCTTTGCCGACATGGACGATACCTCCGAAGCGATCGCCGGTCACATCATGGAATTCTTCGCCCATGAAGTGAAGCGCGGCCGCCTCCCCGAGAACCTGCTGCCGCTGCAGTCGGGCGTCGGCTCGATCGCCAACGCGGTCGTCGGCGGCCTCGCCAAGGGCCCCTTCTCGAACCTGTCGGTCTACACCGAGGTTCTGCAGGACACCATGCTCGACTTCTTCGACGGCGGCAACCTGAACTACGCTTCGGCCTGCTCGCTTTCGCTCTCCGAGAAGGAAGGCTTCCCGCGCTTCTTCGACAACTGGGACAAGTACTTCAGCAAGTGCATCCTGCGCCCGCTGTCGATCTCGAACGCCCCCGAGCCGATTCGCCGCCTCGGCGTCATCGCCATGAACACCCCGGTCGAATTCGACATCTACGGCCACGCCAACTCGACCCTGGTCGGCGGCACCCGGATGATCAACGGCCTCGGCGGCTCGGGCGACTACCTGCGCAACGGCTACCTGAAGATCATGCACACGCCGTCGACCCGCCCGAGCAAGACCGATCCGCTCGGCATCACCTGCGTCGTGCCGAAGGCCCCGCACATCGACCACACCGAGCACGACCTCGACATCCTGGTCACCGAGCAGGGGCTGGCCGACATGCGCGGCGTCGCGCCGAAGGAGCGCGCCAAGCTGATCATCGAAAAGTGCGGCCACCCCGAGTACAAGCCGATCCTCAACGACTACCTGCAGATGGCTTCCAAGGAGTGTCTGGCCAAGGGCATCGGCCATGAGCCGCAGCTGTTCGATCGCGCCTTCAAGATGCAGCAGAACCTGGCCGTCAACGGCACCATGCGCATCAAGAGCTGGGACATCAAGGTCGATCTCTGCGAGTAAAACCTGCCGCATTACCGAAACACCAAAAACCGCCGGGCCCGTGCCCGGCGGTTTTTTTCTGCGACATCTAGCACAAACCGTAAGGCTCCTTGCTTAAGTCCGAAAAACCCTATATATTCTGGCACAATAAGTGCAAAACTTTAGATTGATTACATAATTGGTGACATTTTTCCACAGGGAGAAGAAATAAGACAGAAATTTTAATCCTGACGAAATACAGTTTTCTCCGATAAGA
>JBFIMV010000268.1:0-4195 GCA_041611575.1 Desulfuromonadales bacterium
CCCTCAGAGAAAGAAGAGGAACCCGGACAAGGCACCTTGCTGGTCCTCTACTCACGGCTCGTTCTCGATCGTCCCCTCGTGACCTTGCTGGTGGTCAGTCTGGTGCTCGCCCTGTTCGGTTCCTTCGCCCGGGATTTCCGGCTCGACGCCTCCGCCGACTCCCTGGTGCTGGAGACCGACCGGGACCTGCGCTACTATCGCTCCATTCGCGCCCGCTACGGCTCGGACGATTACCTGGTCCTTACCTATACCCCACATGCAGAGCTCTTCACGCCGCAAGTGCTGGACGACCTGCGTCGGTTGCGGAACAGCCTGCTGCAGATCGAACGGGTGGAATCCGTCGTCAGCATCCTGGACGTCCCCCTGATCGACAGCCCCAGGGTCACCCTGGACGATCTGCAGGATCAGGTGCGCACCCTGGAGAGCCCCGATTCCGACATCGGCCTGGCCCGAACCGAGTTTCTCACCTCTCCCCTCTACAGCAACCTCCTGCTCAGCCCCGACGCCAGAACTACGGCCCTGCAGGTGTTCTTCCGCAGTGACGAAACCTATAACGCCCTGTTGAAGAGGCGCGACACCCTGCGCGAACAGGAACTGGAGAGGGAGCTTTCTCCCGAGGAAAAGCGGGAGATCGAAGCGGTCAGTACCGAGTTCAAGGAGTACAAAGAGACCCTGATGGACAGGGAGAGCGCGGATATCGCTGCCGTGCGGTCCATAATGGATCGGCACCGGGCACACGCCGAGATGCATCTCGGCGGGGTCCCGATGATCGTCTCCGACATGATCGACTTTATTCGCCACGACCTGCTGATCTTCGGGGTTGGGGTCATGCTCTTTCTGGTGACGATGCTGGCAACCGTGTTTCGCAGTCTGCGCTGGGTCATCCTGCCGATGCTCTGTTGCTTCTCTGCGGTTCTCATCATGTTCGGCTACCTCGGGCTGGTGCAGTGGCGGGTCACCGTCGTCTCCTCCAACTTCACCTCCCTCCTGCTCATCATCACCCTCTCCCTGACGGTGCACCTGGTCGTGCGCTACCATGAGCTGCACGCCGAGAGGCCGGGGGCTGACCAGAGGGCCCTGGTGCTGGAAACGATGCGCAGCAAAGCCCTGCCGAGTCTCTATACGGCGCTGACCACGATCGTGGCCTTCGCCTCGTTGCTGGTGAGCGAAATCCGGCCTGTGATCGATTTCGGCTGGATGATGGCGATCGGCGTCAGCGTCTCCTTCCTCTTGTCCTTCGTCCTTTTCCCCTCGGGGCTGATGCTGTTCAAGCCGAAGAGTTTCATCCCCCGTCGGGACCTCACCGGGGCATTGACCCGCAGTTTTGCCCGCCTGATCGAGACGCACGGCAACCTGACCCTGTGGTTTTTTTTCGTGATCGCGGTGCTCAGCAGCATCGGCATCTCCAGGCTCACGGTGGAAAATCGTTTCATCGATCACTTCCACAAGACAACCGAGATTTACCAGGGGATGGAGCTGATTGACCGGCAACTCGGCGGCACGACCCCGCTCGATGTGATTCTGGACGCGGACCCGGCGTTTTACGCTGAACGTGCGCAGGAGCAGGAGGACAATCCCTTTGCTGATGATCCCTGGGACGATTCTGCCGACGAGGCGGGTTTAAGCGGCACGAGCTACTGGTACAAGACCTATCGTCTCGAGCAGGTACGGCAGGTCCACGACTACCTGGATCAGCTCCCCGAGAGCGGCAAGGTGCTCTCTATGGCGACGACCTTCACCCTGATGCAGCAGCTCAACAAGGACAGGCCGTTGGACAATTTCGCGCTCGCGATCATCTACAAGAAGCTGCCAGCAGAGATTGAGGCGTCCCTCTTCCGCCCCTTCATGTCCGAAGACGGCAACCAGCTCCGTTTTGCCCTGCGGGTGTTCGAGTCCGATCCCTCGCTGCAGCGCAACCAGTTGATCGCGAAAATCCGCCGGGATCTCGTGGAGCACCTGGACCTATCCGAGGAGCAGGTTCACCTGAGCGGCATGTTCGTGCTCTACAACAACGTGCTGCGCAGCCTGTATCGTTCGCAGGTGCTGACCATCGGTGCCGTCTTTTTCGCCATCATGATGATGTTCATGATCCTCTTCCGGTCACTTCGCCTTGCTGTCATCGCGATCATCCCCAACCTGGTCGCCGCGGGGTCGGTCCTGGGGGTGATGGGCTGGCTGAACATCCCCCTCGACATCATGACCATCACCATCGCCGCCATCACCATCGGCATTGCGGTTGACGACACCATTCACTACGTGCACCGCTTTACCCTCGAAATCGACCGTGACGGTGACTCTTTCGGCGCCATTCGGCGCAGCCACGCCAGTGTCGGTCGGGCGATGTACTACACCTCCATCATCGTCATCATCGGTTTCTCGATACTGGCCCTCTCGAACTTCAAACCGACCATCTATTTCGGGCTCTTTACCGGCCTGGCCATGGCGGTGGCGATGATCGCCAACCTGACGCTGCTGGCACTTCTGCTCCAGCGCTTCGGCAAATGGTCCCGGCAAACAGGGTCGGACCTGCGAGGCCCCAAACGCGACCTACGCAAATCTGCTGGTTAAGTAAGGGTGCAAAACTACTCCATGATTTCATCTTGGGGTAAAGTGAAGCGAGTGGCCGTCACTGTCGACGGCAATCACACCGCCAGGGCAATATCATGAAGAATATATTCATACTCCTGATCCTGTCTTATTCCCTCTCTGCGCTCGCCGCGACCACGGTCAGCCTCGGCGACCTGCAAGGGGCCTGGTGGTCCGACGAGCGGAATCCGACCGCTGATTTTGCCATTCAGGGCGAGATGGTCTGGCTCGACTCCGATGCGCAATACCATCCATGCAAAGTCGCAGGAGACACCCTGGTCTTTGCCCTCGGAGAAGGCCTGGGCGATGTTCGGCACCGGATCGTCCGCCTGAACGGCGATGAACTGGTCCTGGAGTCTTCGGAAAGCCAGCAACGGGTGATACTGAAAAGAGAAAGGCCATGATGCAGGGGCTTTGTTGCCGCTTTATGGGTTTTCTTAAATAATTCGGGAGTCAATTCAGGCAGAGTTCAGCGGTAGTCGAAAAACTCCGGAATATGATTTCAGAAAATTTACGCGGGTAAGTACTTGCAACTAATAAAAGTCGCGCTATCTTTAATCTGTCAATCATAAATAGTTACGCAAAATTAGTCCTTTAGTTTGATGTTGCTGTTTGTTGTTCGCTGGCGGTTTGGTCTTGCCACCATAGACAAACGAGGGGGGGCGAAGTTATGCGGCCTGGCTATCACGTTTTTCACGACATCCCGTCCGGGAATAAAACCCCTGGAAGTACCCCTGAGCCGAGCGACAGCAGTGTCGGCATCGGCAAACAACAGGGTTTCACCCTGGTGGAGGTCCTTATCGCCCTGTTCCTCTTTTCGATTGGGATCCTGGCCATCATGACCATGTCCATGACCAGTATCAAGGGCAATGCCGCATCGCACCATTCTACCGAGGCGACCCTGTTGGCCCAGGACAAGCTGGAAGAGATAAAGAACACCGCGGACATCACGCTGCTCGCCAACGGCAATGAAGTGGGGTTGCAGACCACCGGGAGCAATTATCGCTATAACCGGAGATGGGACGTTTCCAACGGCCCGACGGCCGGGTCCAGGCAGGTGGTCGTCACCGTGAGCTGGCAGGCGGGGCAGGATAACAAGCAGGTGGTCCTGCAGACCATTACCCGGGGGAACGGCACATGAGACAGTCCGGATTTTCACTGGTTGAGCTGCTGATCGTCATGGCGGTCGCTAGCCTGTTAGGTTTCGGTATACTCAACGTTTTCGTCAACATGAACCGGATGTACGTCACCCAGAATGCCGTCATCGATGTGCAGTCACAGGCCCGCAATGCTGTTTACAGCATCTCGCGCATGCTCCGGGAAGCCGGGCTGGACCCTCATAATTCCGCCAATGCCGGGGTTGAGCTGGCGACGGCGTCCAAGGTGCGCATAGCCAGGGACGGTAATCTGAACGGGATCATCGATAACACCGGGCTGGAACGGGTCTCGTTTGATTTCGACGCCGTCAGGGGGATCGTCAGGCGCGGCTATTACGAAGGGACCGCCGCCGAGCGCTGGGAAGAGATGTGCGACCAGGTTGCGGTCTTTTCCCTGACCTATCAGGACGAAAACGGCACAGACCTCGGCGTCCCGGGTGCCGATGCCGCCC
>JBFIMV010000269.1:0-4186 GCA_041611575.1 Desulfuromonadales bacterium
AGAGGCATTTCCTTCAAACAGGCCGTCATGATGGGCCTGGCCGAAGACGGAGGCCTGCTGCTTCCCGAGTCGATTCCACGCCTGACGCCGGGCGACCTCGACATGCTCGCCAAGCTGGCGTATCCGGAGCTGGCGTTCCAGGTCATGAACCACTTCATCGACGACATACCGGCAGCAGACTTCAAAGATCTGATCGACCGTTCCTACGCATCCTTCACGCATCCCGACATCACGCCGGTCGTGCACAAGGACGGACTCTATATCCTCGAGCTGTTCCATGGCCCCACCCTGGCCTTCAAGGACGTGGCGCTGCAGTTCCTCGGCAACCTCTTCGAATACCTGCTGGCGGAGAGCGGCGAGCACATGAACATCCTCGGCGCCACCTCCGGTGACACCGGCAGTGCGGCGATCTACGGCGTGCGCGGCAAGAACAACATCAACATCTTCATCCTCCACCCGCAGGGAAAGGTGTCGCAGGTCCAGGAGCTGCAGATGACGACCGTCACCGACGCCAACGTCTTCAACCTGGCGATCCGCGGGACCTTCGATGACGGGCAGAACATCGTCAAGCACATCTTCAACGATCTCGAATTCAAGAAGAAGCACGCCCTCGGCGCCGTCAATTCGATCAACTGGGCGCGGGTCCTGGCACAGGTCGTCTACTACTTCTATGCGTGGGGACAGGTCCGTCGCGAGACCGGCTGCAACAGCGTCTACTTCAGCGTGCCGACCGGCAATTTCGGCGACATCTTCGCCGGTTACGTCGCCAAACGCATGGGGTTGCCGATCCGGCAGCTGATCCTGGCGACCAACGCCAACAACATCCTCACCCGCTTCATCAACGACGGCGACTATTCCACCGGCCAGGTCCACCCCACCCTGTCCCCCTCGATGGACATCCAGGTGGCGAGCAATTTCGAGCGTTACCTTTTCTACCTCTACGACAGCAATCCCGGGAAAGTTCGTGACGCCTTCCGCGAGTTCGCCTCAACCGGGCGCATGACCTTCCTGCCGGAAGAACAGGCGAGGGTCCATGAAGAGTTCCTCTCGCAGACCATCTCCAACGAGGAGACGATAGCAACCATCCGCAGCTTCCATGCCGCGACCGGCTATGTGCTTGACCCGCACACGGCGGTCGGCGTCCGTGCCGCCCAGAACCTGACGCCCGGCGACGCTCCGGTCATTTGCCTGGCAACGGCCCACCCCGCGAAATTCCCGGACGCCGTCAGGCAGGCGATCGGCGCGGACCCCGAGCGTCCGGCCAGCCTCAACGGGCTGGAAGCCAGGGAGAGACGTTGTGCGGAGATTGACGCCGACCGTTCACAGATAGCCGCCTTCATTGCTGATCGCGCAATATGAGTTACAGTTCGGTTAACCGAAGGATTCAGAGGGGTGCTGAATGAGACAGGCCAGAACGGCCATCACGAGACGATCCGCTTCTGCCGAAGATCGCAGATCCAAGGGCTTTACCATGGTCGAGTTGATCACCGTGGTCGCCATTATCGGCGTCCTGGCGGCCTTTGCCGTTGCGGCCTACAGTGATTACGTCAACAAAGCCAAAAAGACTGTCTCGATCGGCACGCTCGAAACCATCAGGAAAACCATTGAACTCTACCATTCCGAACGCAATGTTTACCCGGCCGGCATCAACAGCACCACCGGCCTGGACCCGGACGGAGATGTCGTCTTCGGGCCGTTGCTGGTCACCCAAGTCGGTCAGGATCTGATCTGGGTAAGCTATCAATACAATTCAGCCGTCAACAGCTACACACTGGAGGCACGGGCGAAGGACAAGGCGCAGTCGCTACTGACTCTGACTCCTTCCAGCCTGACTTATTAGAGGGCTCTCATGACGCGACCCAAGCGCCGGAAATATTTCATCGACGAGCGATTTCAGACGAAATACCTGTTGCTGACCGTGCTTGGCCTGTTCGTCTACAACCTTTTGCTCCTGGCAGCTATTTTCCTGCCGGTCCTCTTGCCCCTCGGCTCCGATCTGCCGGTGGCCGAACAAGCGCATGCCGCCCGCACCTTCCTGCTGCTGCACACCCATATCTGGCCGGCAGTCGGCCTCGTCATCGCCGTTATGGGCATTCTGAGCATCTTCGTTTCGCACAAGATCGCCGGCCCGGCCTATCGCCTGAGCACGTCCCTGCAGCAGGTTACTGCAGGAGATCTGGATATCAGTGTCAGGCTGCGCAAAGGTGACGACCTGCAGGGGCTCGCCGACCAGGTAAACGCTCACCTGGACGAATTGCGGAGCTTTGTCAAAACCCTCGAAACCGATCACGAGATCCTCACGGCAAGCATCGCGTCCCTGGAGGATCGTCTGAAGGATGATTCACCCGACGATGCAGCACAGGCGGAAGTCATTGCACAGCTCAGGGAAAGCCAGAAGCGCCTCGCGAACACGCTCAACCGCTTCAACTTCCCGGAATAAACTTTCTTCATCGACCCGGCGGGACGACAGAAAACCGGTCAGCCAGAACAGACTTCCGACGACCGGCACTCAAGCATAAGAGAAAAAAACAAAGGGGACAGGCAATCTTGCCTGTCCCCTTTATCTTCGGTCTTCGCGCCGGGCGCGAGGATATCAGCAGTCGAAGTAGAGAGCGAACTCGGTCGGCGTCGGGCGCATGCGCACGGTGTCGACTTCGCTGGCGCGCTTGTAGGAAATCCACATGTCGATGACGTCCTCGGTGAAGACATCGCCCTTCAGCAGCCAGTCGTGATCGGCCTGCAGGTTGTTGAGCGCGTCCTCCAGGGTGTAGGCGACGCCCGGGATGTCCTTGAGTTCTTCCGGTGAGAGGCCGTAGATGTCCTTGTCGAGCGGCTGACCCGGATCGATCTTGTTCTCGATGCCGTCGAGGCCGGCCATCAGCTGGGCGGCGAAGGCCAGGTAGCCGTTGCAGCTCGGGTCGGGTGTGCGGTACTCGACACGCTTCGACTTCGGGTTGTCGGTCACCGGGATACGCAGCGAGGCCGAGCGGTTGCGGTTCGAGTAGGCCAGGTTGACCGGGGCTTCGTAGCCGGGGACCAGGCGCTTGTAGGAGTTGGTGGTCGGGTTGGTGAAAGCGCACAGGGCCTTGGCGTGCTTCATGATGCCGCCGATGTAGTACATGGCGGTCTTGGAGAGGCCGCCGTAGCCGTCGCCGGCGAACAGGTTGACGCCGTCCTTCCAGAGCGACTGGTGGCAGTGCATGCCGGAGCCGTTGTCACCGAAGATCGGCTTGGGCATGAAGGTCACGGTCTTGCCGTTGCGGAAGGCGACGTTCTTGACGATGTACTTGAACCACTGCAGGGTGTCGCCCATCTTCAGCAGCGAATCGAAGCGCATGTCGATCTCGCACTGGCCGCCGGTGGCGACTTCGTGGTGCACGGCTTCAATCGTCATGCCGACGCTCTGCAGCACTTCGACCATCTCGTTGCGCAGGTCGATCATCGAGTCGGTCGGCGCGCAGGGGAAGTAACCTTCCTTGTGACGGGGCTTGTAGCCGAGGTTGGGGAACTCCTCGCGGCCGGTATTCCAGGTGCCTTCCACCGAGTCAACCGAGTAGAAGGATTCATTGGCGCTGGAAGCATAGCGGACGTCATCAAAGACGAAGAATTCCGGCTCGGGGCCGAAGTAGGCGGTATCGGCGATGCCGGTCTGCTTGAGATAGGCTTCCGCCTTCTGGGCGATGAAACGCGGGTCGCGGGTGTAGCCTTCCTTGGTGATCGGATCGATGATGTTGCAGATCAGGCTCAGGGTCGGGGCCTTGACGAACGGGTCGATCTTGGCAGTCAAAGGATCGGGCATGATCAGCATGTCGGAGTTGTGGATCGGCTGCCAGCCGCGGATCGAGGAACCGTCGAAACCGATGCCCTCTTCGAAGGTGTCTTCGCTGAATTCATGGATCGGCGTGGAGAAATGCTGCCAGATTCCGACGAAATCGAGGAACTTGTAATCGACCATCGTGCACTTGTTGTCTTTGGCGAATTTGACTACTTCTTGTGGGGTCATCGTTGCACCATCTCCTTTGAAATTAATGTCTGAATGACGTTGAGTGACTCAAGCTGTCAAAGGGCGTCATCGCCCGTTTCACCGGTTCTTATCCTGACAACTTCGTCGACCTGGGTCACGAATATCTTGCCGTCACCGATTCGGCCCGTCTTCGCCGCTTCGCCGATGACTTCAACGACCTTG
>JBFIMV010000270.1:0-4182 GCA_041611575.1 Desulfuromonadales bacterium
ATCCCCACTTCCCACTTCCCACTTCACACTTCCCACTTCACACTTCACACTTCACACTTCACACTTCACGCCTCGCACCTCGCGCCTCGCGCCTCGTTATTTTTTTTGTTCCGTGGCAATTGCCAGCCTGGTGAACCCCGCATCCCGGGCAAGGTCCATCAGGGTCACGACCTTACCGTGCCTTGCCTCCTGGTCAGCCAGCAACAGGACAGTGGTCTGAGCGGCGGCGGACTGGCGCCCGGCCAGAAGGTCCTTGAAATCCTTGACGGAAATCTTGCGGTCCTGGTGGTAAATATCACCCTCGCGGGAGAGGTAAACCCTGATCTCCTGGGGCTCACGCTCGACCGTCTGGGATGACGCTTCGGGGAGTTTGATGTTGATGCCCGGGCTCTCGACAAAAGTCGTCGATATCATGAAGAAAATCAGCAGCAGAAAGACGACGTCGACCATCGGGGTCAGGTCGATGCGCGGCTCGTCGTTCTGTTTCGGCAGGAACCCCATTTATTCTCCCAGGAGATCAACGAGACGGAGGGAGTATTCTTCCATTTCAATAATCAACTGATCGAGACGGCTCGTCAGGTAGCGGTGGGCGAGGATGACCGGAATAGCGACCGTCAACCCGGCCGCCGTGGTGACCAGCGCCTCCGAGATGCCGCCGCCGAGGGTGGCGGGGGTCCCCATTCCCTGGCTGGCAATCACGTTGAAAGCGCGGATCATGCCGAGCACCGTACCGAGCAGGCCGAGGAGCGGTGAAATCGTCGCGATCGTCCCCAGGAGGCCGAGGAAGCGCTGCAGCGGCGCAGCTTCGCGGCGTCCGGTCTCGTCGACGACGGCCTTGATCTGCTCGCGGTTGCGGCCGGCAGCGCGCAGCGCGGTCAGAAAAACAGCAGCGATCGGCGTCTGTGACTTGTGGCATGTGGTGATTGCTTCATCCAGAAGTCTTTTCGCCACCAGGGGCTCCACCCGGTGTGCAAGGTCTTTCATCTCGCGCCGGACGCGCATGTACGTCCAGAGACGCTCGAGAAAAATCCCCAAGGCCAGGATGGAGCAGAGCGCGATCGGATACATCAGGTATCCGCCCTTCTGTACGACTTGCCACATGTCTTTGATGAGCTCCCATGACGGAGTTTATGGTTGAGCGGACGAAACGGGACCGAACATAAATATGAGAATCCGTATGATACTAAGAGTTTCCGCTGCAGAATTCAATGAAAACCATCATCGTTTTTCTCTGTGCCATGCTGAGAATGCCGGCAGCAGGCAAGCGTAGGTCGCTTCGAGATGCTGGGGGACGACCCGCATCTCCGCCAGGACCGGCATGAAGTTGGTGTCGCCTGTCCAGCGCGGGACGATATGCATGTGAATATGGTCGGCTATCCCCGCACCACCGGCCGCGCCGACATTCCAGCCGATATTGAAGCCCTCTGCAGCGCAGCACGAGCGCAGGGCCGTCTGTCCGGCGACCATCAGGTTGTGCAGTTCCTGCACTTCCGCCGGCTCGAGATCGGCGGGATCATTGAGATGCCGGTATGGTGCGACCAGCAGATGTCCGCTCGAATAGGGGTAGCGATTCATGATGACGAAGGCATGGTCGCCGCGAGCCAGCACCAGTTGCGCTGCATCATCGCCTCTATCATCATCGAGACAGAAGACACAGCAGCCTTCATCCGGAGACAGAATGTATTCGAGTCGCCACGGCGCCCATATGCGTTTCATGCGATATCCTCGATGACGGGTGAAGGGGACGGTACGGTCAGCGCCCCCGTATTCAGGGTCACTCCTGGTCAAGTCGTATGATCTTGCCGCGAATCTCCGTATCGATTTCGAGCAGACCGACACTGTGGAACGGCATCCTGCGTCGATCGGTGGCGCTGCCCGGGTTGAAGAACAGAATCCCATCGTGACGGAAACAGCTTGCTACGTGGCTGTGGCCGTAAACCAGGCAATCCAGCCTGACGTGGCTGAATTCTTCCAGAATGCGCCCTTCGAGCCCCTCCGGCGGACCCCAACCATGAATCAGGCCGATGGTGAACCCGCCAACGACAAAAGTCTTTTTGAATGGCAAGCCCGGACTCGCCGGATCCATGTTGCCTCGCACAGCATGTACCGGACAATCGCGGAAGACATCCAACAATCCGGGAGCAACCAGATCACCAGCATGAATGATCAGGTCGACCGGAGCCAGCTTCGTGGCGACAAGCTCTTCAAGGAAAAGCTGTGCCTCAATGCAGTCCGTCAGATGCGTGTCCGAAAGCACACCGACCCTTGTGACCCCGCCGGACCCGATTGAATCTTCTTTCATCACATCCAATTGCACAATTGCATCACCTTCGCACTACAGATTCGTTTTTGGAATTTCATTTGTACCGTTTGCCGAGAAGGCTGTCAATGATCGCGAAAAAACGCAGGATTACAGCCTGTATTGGCCAATTTCAGCCACTCATGGTTCGCGAAGCTCCACAAAATATGTATTCTCACTTGACGTTCAGGGCCGTAAAGGTATTTTTAGAGCCATATAATTTTGTTTTTCTATTTTCTGCAACTTGGCATCAGCATTGCTCTCATGCTATTGCGATGTCTCAGCGGACAAGCCGCAACATCCTTTTTACTTGACAATTTTCCTCAAGACTATTATCTAACCTGTTTTATTGATACTAAACTTTTTTACCGAAACAAAAAAACATCTTTTTTTCAACAGGGTAAGACATTAACGCGTGGCCCCTGCGGCCAGGAAGGACTTTGAAAGATGTCAAGACGTCAGGAAGCGCTCGATTATCACTCAATGGGCCGTAAAGGCAAGATCGAAGTCATCACCACCAAACCCTGCGCGACCAGCCGGGACCTCGCCCTCGCCTACAGCCCCGGGGTCGCAGAACCTTGCCTGGAGATTGAAAAGAACCCCGATGACGCCTACAAATACACGGCCAAGGGCAACCTGGTCGCCGTCGTCTCCAACGGTACGGCCGTTCTCGGTCTCGGTGACATCGGCGCGCTGGCCGGCAAGCCGGTCATGGAGGGCAAGGGCGTCCTCTTCAAGAGCTTTGCCGACATCGACGTCTTCGATATCGAGCTCGACACCAAGGACTCCGACGAACTGATCCGCACCGTCAAACTGCTCGAGCCGACCTTCGGCGGCATCAACCTCGAGGACATCAAGGGTCCCGAGTGCTTCTACATCGAAGAAAAGCTCAAGGAGATCATGAACATCCCGGTCTTCCACGACGATCAGCACGGCACCGCGATCATTTCCGCCGCCGGCATGATCAACGCTCTCGAACTCATCGGCAAAGACATCAACAACGTCAAGATCGTGGTCAATGGCGCCGGCGCCGCCGGCATCGCCTGCGCCAACCTCGCCGTCACCATGGGAATCGACCCGGACAACGTCATCCTCTGCGACACCAAGGGCGTCATCTACAAGGGCCGCACCGAGGGGATGAACCTGTACAAGGAGCGCCTGGCAGCCAACACCGACGCTCGCACGCTGGAAGACGCCATGAAGGATGCCGACATCTTCTTCGGCGTTTCCGCCAAGGGAGCCCTCACTCCGGAGATGCTCAAATCCATGGCCAAGGATCCGATCGTCTTCGCCATGGCCAACCCCGACCCGGAGATTACCCCTCCTGAAGCCAAAGCGGTCCGCGACGACGTCATCATCGGCACCGGTCGTTCCGACTACAACAACCAGGTCAACAACGTCCTCTGCTTCCCGTTCCTGTTCCGTGGCGCCCTCGATACCCACGCCAGTGCCATCAACGATGAAATGAAGCTGGCAGCGGTCAAAGCTCTGGCCGACCTGGCAAAAGAAGACGTGCCCGACTCAGTGCGCAAAGCCTATGGCGGCGAAGTCATCAAGTTCGGTCGTGAGTACATCATTCCGAAGCCGTTCGATCCGCGCGTGCTGCTGCGCGTTGCCCCGGCCGTGGCCCAGGCGGCCATGGACTCCGGCGTTGCCCGCCGCCCGATCGCTGACATGGCCAAGTACCTTGAGCAGCTTGAAGCGCTGCAGGGTCACTCGAAGTCGATCATGCGCACCCTGATCAACAAGGCCAAGAACTGCCCGAAACGGATCGTCTTCCCCGAAGGCGAAGAGGAGAAGATCCTGCGTGCATCGCAGATCCTGGTCGACGAAGGGATCGCCAAGCCGATCCTGCTCGGCGATGTGGAAGAGATCAAGGCCAA
>JBFIMV010000271.1:0-4159 GCA_041611575.1 Desulfuromonadales bacterium
GAACGCCTTGAACACTGCGCCGCCCTTGGTCGACAGAACCTTCGTGATCGCTGCCGTCAGAGTCGTCTTGCCGTGGTCAACGTGACCGATCGTCCCGATGTTCACGTGGGGCTTAGTCCGTTCAAACTTGGCTTTGGCCATGATCTTTTCTCCTTATTGATCAATAAAACTTGTGTAGTAAACCGGCTTATATCAACCCTTGGTCTTGCTGATAATCTCTTCAGCAATCGCCCGGGGCACCTGATCGTAATGATCGAACGTCATAGAGTATGTAGCACGGCCCTGGGTCGAGCTGCGCAGGTCCGTCGAGTAGCCGAACATGCAGGACAGCGGCACGTGAGCCTTGACCACCTGGGCGCCACCGCGGGCCTCCATCCCTGAGACCCGGCCACGGCGACCATTCAGGTCCCCCATGACTTCACCGAGATACTCCTCGGGGAGAACAACCTCGACAGACATGATCGGCTCAAGCAGAACCGGCGAAGCCTTCTTGGCACCTTCCTTGAGGCCCATGGAGCCGGCGATCTTGAACGCCATCTCCGATGAGTCGACATCGTGGTAGGAGCCGTCGAAACAGGTCACGCGAAGGTCAACCAGGGGGAAACCGGCCAGGATACCGTTCTTGGCGGCAGCCTCGGCGCCGGCACCGACTGCCGGGATGTATTCCTTCGGGATAACACCACCCTTGATGGCGTCGACATATTCGAAGCCACTGCCGGGCTCAAGAGGCTCGATGCGCAGCCAGCAGTCGCCGTACTGACCACGGCCACCCGACTGGCGTACGAACTTGCCCTGAACCTCGACAGACTTGGTGATTGTCTCGCGGAAGGCGACCTGCGGAGCACCGATGTTGGCCTCGACCTTGAACTCGCGCTTCATGCGGTCAACAATAATCTCGAGGTGAAGCTCGCCCATGCCGGAGATGATCGTCTGGCCGGTCTCCTCGTCGGTGCGCACGCGCAGCGAGGGATCCTCGGAAACCAGCTTCTGCAGCGCGGTCCCCATTTTTTCCTGGTCGGCCTTGGTCTTCGGCTCGATGGCGATATGAATGACCGGCTCGGGGAACTCCATGGCCTCGAGCAGGCAGACATCCTTGTCGCTGCAGAGGGTATCACCGGTCGTGGTGTACTTGAGACCGACCGCGGCTGCGATATCCCCCGAATAGACCTCTTTGATCTCTTCACGCTTGTTGGCGTGCATTTTCAGCAGGCGGCCAAAGCGCTCTTTCTTGCCCTTGGTTGTATTGAGGACATGAGCACCCGACTCAGCCACGCCGGAATAGACGCGGAAGAAGGTCAGCTGGCCGACAAACGGGTCGGTCATAACCTTGAAGGCCAAGGCTGCGAACGGGCCCTTGTCATCAGCCGGACGGGTCATTTCTTCCTTGGTGTCAGGATGAATGCCCTTGATCGGCGGGACGTCGAGCGGGGACGGCATGTAATCGACCACGGCGTCGAGCAGGGTCTGCACGCCCTTGTTCTTGAACGCGGAACCGCACAGGACAGGGTTGATCTGCAGGCTGCTGGTTGCGCGACGGATAGCGGCCTTGACTTCAGCGACGCTCAATTCCTCGCCACCCAGGTATTTTTCCATCAGCACATCGTCTGCCGAGCTGACCTCTTCCAGCATCGACTCGCGGGCAGCCTCGGCCTCCTCGAGCAGGTCTGCGGGGATGTCACCCACGGTGTAGTTTGCACCGAGAGACTCGTCATCCCAGAGGATCGCGCGCATCTCGATGAGATCGATGACGCCACGGAAGAGATCTTCCTGGCCGATCGGCAGCTGCAGCGGCACGGGGTTCGCGCCGAGGCGGTCGCGCATCATGCTCAGGCCGCGATTGAAGTCCGCGCCGATGCGATCCATCTTGTTAATGAAGGCTATGCGGGGAACGCCGTACTTGTCAGCCTGACGCCAGACGGTTTCAGACTGCGGCTCGACGCCGCCGACAGAACAGAATACGGCGACAGAGCCATCGAGAACACGCAGGGAACGCTCGACCTCAATAGTGAAGTCGACGTGACCGGGAGTATCAATGATATTGACACGGTGATCTTTCCAGAAACAGGTGGTGGCAGCGGAAGTGATCGTGATACCACGCTCCTGCTCCTGCTCCATCCAGTCCATCGTGGCAGCGCCGTCATGGACTTCACCGATCTTGTGGGATACGCCAGTGTAATAAAGAATACGCTCGGTAGTCGTGGTCTTGCCGGCATCAATATGTGCCATGATACCGATATTACGGGTTTTGCTAAGCTCTACTTTGCGGGCCACAGCAGTACGTCCTCCGGCTTACCAACGATAATGCGCGAAGGCCTTGTTTGCCTCAGCCATGCGATGGGTGTCTTCACGCTTCTTGACTGCAGAACCGCGATTGTTGGCAGCATCCTGGAACTCGGCTGCAAGCCGCTCCTGCATCGTCTTCTCGCTGCGACCGCGGGCGTAGCTGACAATCCAGCGAATGGCCAGGGCGTTGCGGCGCTCGGCGCGGACTTCAACCGGAACCTGATAGGTTGAGCCACCGACCCTCCGGGACTTGACTTCGACAACCGGGCGAACGTTCTCGATCGCCTTCTTGAAGACGTCAACCGGCTCGTCACCGCTGCGCTGCTTGATCAGGTCAAAAGCACCATAGACGATGTTTTCGGCGGTACTTTTCTTACCGTCGAGCATCAGGCCGTTGATGAACTTTGCGACCAGTCGATCATGATATTTCGGATCTGGCAACACGATCCGCTTGGCTACTTCTCTTCTTCTCGGCATGACGTCCTCTTAAGCCTCCCTCAATTACTTGGGCCGCTTGGCACCGTACTTGGAACGTGATTTCTGACGACCCTTGACTCCCGCCAGGTCCAGAGCCCCACGGACGATCGTATAACGAACACCCGGAAGGTCTTTCACTCGTCCACCACGAACCAGGACCACGGAGTGCTCCTGAAGGTTGTGGCCGACACCCGGGATATAGGAGGTGACCACCATCCCATTGGTCAGTCGGACACGGGCCACCTTGCGAAGCGCTGAGTTGGGCTTCTTCGGGGTCGTGGTGTAGACACGGGTACAAACACCGCGCTTCTGTGGGTTACCACGCAGCGCAGGCGTCGTCGACTTGTCTTTCTTGTTTTCACGACCCATACGGATCAACTGGTTGATCGTCGGCATCGAATCACTCCCGATAATTGCGTATTCTTGGCGTTGAAAGAACAGGTTTTCTCACAGGAGAAAACTCGCAGAATCTATCAAAGCGAGTTCCCCCTGTCAAGAACTTATTATGTTGCTGCTTGTTTTTTATGCCTGACCGAAAAAACTATTCTAAATCAGTCTCTTCGCTCTCGTCCGTACCTGCGGCAGCCAACAGTACGGCGAGGTCATCATCGTAACTGTCGTCATCTTCGTCAATCTCCTCAGGCTGAGGCAATTGCTCCACGGGATCCTCGATAAGCAGGGTGGCGCTGCGGTATTTCATGACACCCGTACCGGCCGGGATCAGGCGGCCCATGATGACGTTCTCCTTCAGGCCGCGCAGGCCATCGACCTTGCCTTCGATGGCAGCCTGGGTGAGGACCTTGGTCGTCTCCTGAAACGAAGCGGCCGAGATGAACGATTCGGTCGAGAGTGAGGCCTTGGTGATACCGAGCATGAGCGGCTCACCGACGGCCGGTTGGCCGCTTTCAGCCAGTACACGCTGGTTCTCCTCCTCGAACATCCAACGCTCGATCTGGTCGTCGACCAGGAAGCGCGTACTGCCCACTTCCTTGATCTTGACGCGACGCAGCATCTGGCGAACGATGACCTCGATGTGCTTGTCGTTGATCTTGACGCCCTGGAGACGGTAAACCTCCTGGACTTCATCGACCAGGTATTTGGCGAGTTCCTTCTCGCCGAGGACGCGCAGAATGTCGTGCGGATTGCTCGAACCATCCATGAGCGGCTCGCCGGCCCGTACGAAGTCTCCCTCGTGCACGCTGATGTGCTTGCCTTTCGGAATCAGGTACTCCTTCGGCTCGCCGATTTCCGGGGTCACGACGACCTTGCGCTTGCCCTTGGAGTCCTTGCCGAATGGGATCCGTTCACCATGCCGATCCTGTCGGAAGCCACCGGTAAGGTGCGTTTCGGTGACCTGGTCGAAGGCCGGACTGTCGAGGAACAGCTCGATGATGTGACC
>JBFIMV010000272.1:0-4115 GCA_041611575.1 Desulfuromonadales bacterium
CCCTCGGCGCCGGTGCCGTCCTGAATGTGCAGCCAGTTCTTGCCCATGATTTCCGGGCTGAACTTGACAACCTTGCCGCGAATCTTGACCTGCTTGCCGGCCAGGTCGGCTTTCTTGGCGAAGACATCGGCGACGGTCTGGCCGCCATCCGCAACCTTGATGCCGGTCAGGTCGATGTCGGTCTTGACTGCGCCTGCGTTGCCGCCGGTCATGGGCGGATGCCCGGGAGGCATGGCACCTTCGGCAACAGCCTGTGCGCCACCGACCAGCACCGAGGGAACGAAGTAGACAACGTCGAAAGTGCGGTCGAGGGTCTTGCTGTGATAATTCGGCATCGGCATCCCTTCGGGGATGACCACATCGTCGCCCACTTTGACGGCAAACTGGGGTGCGGCGGCCCAGAAGGTCTCCGTGCCGGTCTCAACCTGGACGTAGGTATAACCGGCGGCGTCCATCGACTCGATGACTTTGCCGATCTTGCCCGGTGCGCCCATTTCCGGAGCAGCAGGGGCGGTCTGTGCTGATGGCATGCCTGCCTGGGAAGAAGGCGCCGGGGTGTCTTCGCCACAGCCGGAGAGCAGTGTCAGGGCGAAGAGTGCGAGAGAGAGAACAGTTGTCAGTTGTTTCACGAGCAGATCCTCCGATTCTTTCAAGTCGAGGCGCTGGGCCTGTTGGGGTTGTTGTACGTATCTTTCTTAGGGAATCAACATACACTTATAACACGACTGTTAAAAAATCTTCAAGTCCCGGCTTTGAGAAAGTCGGCGATGTTCTGTTGCGAGGGTGTAAAGGCTCTCGGCGTGGCGATCGATAGGCTCATTAGATGCCATCCGCCAGCTCCAGTTTCCTGCAGCTTGCCCCGGGGTGTTGAAGCGGGCCTCGCTGCCGAGTCCGAGAACGTCCTGCAGGGGGATGACGCAGAGTTCGGCGACGCTGGCCATGGCCAGTTCCACAAAGTCTCGGGGCATATCCAGAAGTTTCTTGCCGAGCACTTCCCTGACCCGGTGTTTCTGGGCCACCGACAGTTTGCGCCACCAGCCGAGGGTCGTGTCGTTGTCATGGGTCCCGGTGTAGACCACGCACCCTGGAATGTGGTTTTGCGGCAGGTACGGGTTGTCGGGCCCGGAGTCGAAGGCGAACTGGAGAATCTTCATGCCCGGGAAACCGAACTCCTCACGCAGGGCCTCGACGTCCGGCGTGATAATGCCGAGGTCTTCCGCGATGATCGGCAGCGAGCCTCTCGTGGTGCGCAGCTTCTCGAAGAGCGCCCGCCCCGGCACCTCTTCCCAGTGGCCCTTGACGGCGGTCGGCTCATCAGCCGGGATTGACCAGCAGGCCTGGAAGCCGCGGAAGTGATCAATGCGTACCATGTCCGTCGTTTGCAGTTGGGCATCGAAGCGGCGTTGCCACCAGGCAAAGTCTTCTTCGACCAGCCGGTCCCAGCGATAGAGCGGGTTCCCCCAGCGCTGGCCGGTGGCGCTGAAATAGTCCGGCGGCACGCCGGCGACGGCCGTCGGCCGGCCATCTCTGTCCAGTTGGAACAGATGCTGGTTGGCCCAGACATCGGCCGAATCGCCGGCGACGAAGATCGGAATGTCGCCGAACAGGCGGATGCCCCTGTCGTTGGCATAGGCCTTCAGAGCCTGCCACTGCCCGGCAAAGACGAACTGCCGGTAGCGGTGCAGGTTGCACTCTCCATCCAGACGCTCGCGCCAATGCTGCAGAACCTCGGTCTCCCGCCTGCGCAGTCCGGCGGGCCAGTCAGTCCAGTGGCGACCGTTGAATTCGAGGCGCAGCGCCATGAACAGGCTGTAGTCATCCAGCCACCAGGCGGATTCATCGCAATAGCGGGCGAAGGCGTCCCGGCGGCCTTTGTCGGCCGAGGTGAAGAATGTCCGGCCGGCCAGGGTGAGGAGCTCTTCCTTGAGCTGATGCCCCTGGGAAAAGTCGAGCGGGCTTTCGGTCATCATCGCCTTTGCAAGCCGGGCCTGATCGAGATCGCCGCAGGCGACCAACTGGCGCAGGTCGATCAACGCCGGGTTGCCGGCGAAGGCGGAGAGGGCGTTGTACGGGGAGTGGCCATAGCCTGTCGGCCCGAGGGGCAGGACTTGCCAGACGCCCTGGCCCGCACGCGCGAGGAAATCGACGAAGGCGAAAGCCTCGTCGCCCAGGTCGCCGACGCCGAAAGGGCCGGGGAGGGCGGTTGGATGCAGAAGGATACCGCTGGTACGTTGCATGGCGAGTGTGATCTCCGAGGCGGGGATTATGCCACAACCGGAAATCCGGGCAAACGAATTTTAGATGGGCGATTGTCATGGTATCCGGGCGCAAGGGCTCAACCTGCTTGAGTTTTCAGGCGTAATTCATGTATATTCAGCCCGTTAAGTTCATGGACGCTGTTGTTGTCCTCTTTACGCCGAGCGGTGGCAGCCTGCCGAAAGGGCCCGATGTTCCGCGTCAACCTGCTGCGCAACCTGCTGATCCTCTCGCTGTGCATCACTGTGCTGATGCCCGGCTACATCTTTTTCGTGGTTCACCCTGCCTATCGCCAGCTCCTGACCGAGGAGACCGAAACCGAAGCGGTTCGCTATGCCAGCTATATGGTGCGCACGCTCAACCTGGAAAACCGTTTCCTGACTCCTGACAATCTCCCCGCAGAACTCGACATAATGCTCGAGCCGGCCAGAAATGATACGCATCTGGTCAAGTTGCGGATCTTTTCCTCCCGGGGCGAGATCATTTTTTCCACGATGAAAGAGGAGGTCGGCGAAGTCAATGAGCGGGATTACTTTCGCGAAATCGTCGCCAGGGGAAAAGTCTATTCCAAGGTGGTGCAGAAAGATCAGGTCACGGCCGATGGTGACATCACCCTGAGGGACGTGGTCGAAACCTATGTGCCATTCATGGCAGATGGGATGTTCGGCGGCGCCGTCGAAGTTTATTACGATATCACGGAGAGCGTGCGCAAGGTCCGCGCTCTGTCCTGGAAGACGTTTGTCTCGGCCCTGGTCATGGCCGCGGTTTTCATGGCGGCCATCCTGCTGGCGCTGCGGCGCGCAGCCGTCAGCCTGAAGCTGCGGGACAAGGCGGAAGCATCCCTGCTCGAGGCCAATAACGAGCTCGAACGACGGGTTGCCGCGCGGACGGAAGAACTTTCCCTGGCCAATGAACAATTGTCCGAGCAGATTGCCGAACGTACCGTAGCGCAGAAAGCTCTTGGCGAGGCGTTGAAAGAGATTCGTGCCGATCGGGAAAAACTTGCCGGTATTCTGAGTTCGGTGCCCGACGGGGTGCTGGTCACGGACAGCCAGCTGAATGTGCTGCACATTAATCCCGCCGCGGAAGAACTGTTGGGGCGCACTCTTTCCGAGGTGGAGGGGCAGCCCCTGCGGCGGATCAGTGAAGAGGTCGATTTTCTCAGGAAAGTCAGTCAGAGGCTCAATGTCTCCGCGGTCGACCAGACCTTTGATTTTGAACTTTCCGGGGAAGACCCGAAGACTCCGCGGGTCTATCAGGCCCGCATCTCGCAGTACGTGCCGGGGACCACGGAATCGCAGGGCGTTGTTCTCCTGATCTGCGATGTGACGCGCGAACGTGAGGTCGAGCGGATGAAGAGTGCTTTCCTCGGCATGGCGGCGCACGAACTCAACACGCCGCTGACGACGATCATCGGTTACAGCGAATTGCTGACAACCGCCGAGACAGCCGAAAAATTCGACGCCGATCAGCAAAGAGAGTGCCTGATGCTCATACACGATAAAGCCCTGGCCCTCGGGCGTCTGGTCGACGATCTGCTCGATATCAGCCGGATCGAGTCCGGGCGTCCTCTCTCGATCGATTACCGGGATTTCGATCTGCTCTCTCTGATCCATGAAATACTCTCCCCTTATCTCGCCGCGAGTGGCAGGCACCGTTTCGAACTTCACCTGCCGGAGGGTGAAATGACAGTGTCCGCGGACCGTGGCCGCCTGGCACAGCTGCTGGGTCATCTCGTCGGAAATGCGGTGAAATATTCCCCCGGCGGTGGCCGAATCGGGCTGACTGTCATCAAGCGTGAGCGCGATTTCGAGATTCACGTGGAGGATGAGGGGATCGGTATGACCGAAGAACAGGCC
>JBFIMV010000273.1:0-4102 GCA_041611575.1 Desulfuromonadales bacterium
TCTCCGGCTGCCAGAACAGCTGCTCCCAGCCTCAGCTGGCCCAGTATGGCATCCGCTGCAGCAAACTGGTCAAGGAAGCGGACGGCCGCCGTACACCACGCTTCGAACTCCTGCAAAGAAAAGATTCTGCCGGTCTCGGCGAGAATATTCATGAAAATTTGACCCTTGAACAGCTGCATAAAATTGTTAATCGATTAGACTGGTAAGGATTGCGAAACACCAACCGACAAAGGAGATCAACATGAGCCAGATATTCAACGACAACTCGCTGTCCATCGGCCGCACGCCGCTGGTTCGACTCAACCGCATAGCACCCGCGGGAGGTGCCGTACTCCTCGGCAAGATCGAGGGGCGCAACCCGGCCTATTCGGTCAAATGCCGCATAGGCGCCTCAATGATCTGGGATGCCGAAGAAAAAGGTCAGCTCGGCCCCGGCCGGGAGCTGATCGAACCGACCAGCGGCAACACCGGCATCGCCCTCGCCTTTGTCGCTGCGGCACGCGGCATCCCCATCACCCTGACCATGCCCGACACCATGAGCATCGAGCGCCGCAAGGTCCTCAAAGCCTTCGGCGCCAACCTGGTCCTGACCCCGGGAGCCAAGGGGATGGGCGGCGCCATCGCCGAGGCGGAGGCGATCGCCGCCTCTGACCCCGATCGTTACCTGCTGCTGCACCAGTTCAAAAACCCTGCAAATCCCGAAATTCACGTTCGCACCACCGGGCCGGAAATCTGGAACGACACCGACGGCGACGTCGACGTTTTCGTCTCAGGGGTCGGCACCGGCGGCACCATCACCGGCGTGTCGCGTTTCTTCAAGGAAATCCGCGGCAAAAAGTTACTGTCAGTGGCCGTGGAACCCAAAGACAGCCCGGTGATCACGCAGAAACTCGCCGGCGAGGTCCTGCAGCCCGGCCCGCACAAGATCCAGGGGATCGGCGCCGGCTTCATCCCCGACACCCTCGACCTCTCGATGGTCGACCGCGTCGAGCAGGTCAGCAACGAAGAATCGATTGAATACGCCCGCCGCCTGGCCAGCGAAGAAGGCATCCTCGCCGGGATTTCCTGTGGCGCGGCCGTCGCCGCCGCGGCCCGCCTCGCGGCCCTGCCCGAGTTCAAGGGGAAAAAGATTGTCGTGATTCTCCCTGATTCCGGCGAACGCTACCTGACGAGCGTCCTCTATGACGGGATCGTCTGAGAGAAGCAAGACCTGCTCGTAAATTACGCTCAACCAATGACCGCTTTTTAAGTTGACATTTGCGGAGCAGTTTCTTATCAATATAGTCAACATAGCTGCAGTGAGCAGCGTCTTTATCAAGAGTGGTGGAGGGACAGGCCCTGCGAAGCCACAGCAACCGACCCTCCCATGCCAAGGCTACGGCGGGTGACAGGTGCTAATTCCTGCTCCGGAACATCGGAGGAAGATGGAGGCGGCGCGAAGAAGACATGTCCTGACCTGTCTCTTGAAGCCCCTTCTCATTTCCCGGGAAGGGGCTTTCCCATGCCCCCTTCTCACACCTGAGGAGGTCAAATGAAACAGCACAACGCACAATCCGTAGCAACCCGCCTGGTCCAGATCGGCGTCGGCCATGATGATCGGACCGGGGCAATCAGCATTCCGATCTACCCCAGCGCCACCTACCGTCACCCCGGTGTCGGCGAATCAACCGGCTTCGACTACACCCGCTCCGGCAACCCGACCCGCAAGATCCTGGAAGAAGGCCTGGCGCAACTCGAGGGCGGCAGCCGCGCGCTGGTCTTCTCCTCCGGCATGGCCGCGCTGACGACCTTCTTCCTGCATTTTTCCAAGGGTGACCACCTGGTCGTCAGCGAGGACCTTTACGGCGGCACCTACCGGGTCCTTGACCAGATATTCGCCAACTTCGGCCTGACCGTCACTTACGTCGACACCAGCGTCACCGGCGCGGTGGAGGCGGCCATCCGTCCCGAGTCGAAAGCCTTGTTGGTCGAGACGCCCGGCAACCCCCTGCTCGGCATCGCCGACCTGGAAGAACTCGGCCGGCTCTGCCGCGCACACGACCTGCTGTTCGCTGTCGACAACACCTTTCTCGGCCCCACCCTGCAGCGACCCTTCGAGTTCGGCGCCGACGTCGTCATCTACAGCGCCACCAAGTACCTCGGCGGCCACAACGACCTCTGCGCCGGTGTCCTCGCCGCACGCGAAGAGTCCCTGGGCGAGCGGCTTTATTTCCTGCAGAACTCCACCGGTGCCATCCTGCCGCCGCACGACTGCTGGCTGCTGGTGCGCAGCCTCAAGACCCTGGTCCTGCGCGTTGAACGTCACTGCGCCAACGCACTGATCGTCGCCCGCTGGCTGGAAAAACACCCTAGGGTCACGGCCATCTATTTCCCGGGGCTGGAGAATCATCCGGGCCATGAACTCTCATGCAGACAGGCCAGCGGCTTCGGCGGGATGCTGTCGTTCCGGGTTGACAGCGAGGCGACGGCCAGAACGGTTCTCAAGCGCATCAGGCTGATTTCCTTTGCCGAGAGCCTCGGCGGCGTCGAATCGCTGATGACCCTTCCGGCGGTGCAGACCCATGGCGATGTCCCGCCCGCCGAACGCGAGCGTCTCGGCATCTGTGAAAAACTGCTGCGTCTTTCCGTCGGCATCGAGTCACCGGAGGATATCATTGCCGACCTTGAGCAGGCGTTGGCGTGATTTAGCCACCAAGACTCCAAGACATGGAGAAACATATTGGAGGTTTTCAATAAAACGATATTCCATGGTTGACACTTTGCCCTTGAATGCTTTTCTTGGTGTCTTCGTGACGTAGTGGCTATTGTGCCTGCTGGTTTATCGATTCTTTCCAAAGTCTTTGAGGAGACAAACATGGCTCACCCCAAATATCGCACAGCGACCCTGCTGGTCCACCAGGGGAAAGATCGCGATCCGGCGACCGGCGCCTCGACCGTGCCGATCTACCAGGCATCGACCTATCATCATGACGGCGGATCGTCCGGCAGCTACGACTACGCGCGCAGCGGCAACCCGAGCCGCGAGCAGGTCGAAGACGCCATCGCCCTTCTGGAGGGCGGCGTGCGCGGCTTCGCCTATGCGTCGGGGATGGCTGCCATCGGCAGCGCCCTGTCCCTGCTGCAGAGCGGCGACCACCTGATCGCCTCGGCCGACCTCTACGGCGGCACCTGGCGCTACCTCACCGGCGTCCTCCCCCAGCTGGGGATCGGCCTGAGTCTGGTCGACACCTCGGACCCGAACGCCGTCGAAGAGGCCATCACGCCGCAGACCCGGGCGCTGTTCCTCGAAACCCCGTCCAACCCGCTGTTCCGCATCACCGATTTGCGCTCCATGGCCGAGATCGCCAGGCGCAGAAACTTGCTGACGATGCTCGACAACACCTTCATGACGCCCCTGCTGCAGCGTCCCCTCGATCTCGGCATCGACGTGACCATCCACAGCGCCACCAAGTTCCTCGGCGGGCACAGCGACATCCTCGCCGGCCTGACCGCCACCGCCGACCCGGAAATCGGCAAGCGCCTGAAATACTTTCAGAATGCCTTCGGCGCCGTGCTCGGCCCCTTCGACTGCTTCCTGCTCTCGCGCGGTCTCAAGACTCTCAAGGTGCGCCTCGAGGCCGGCCAGCAGACCGCCCACGCCCTCGCCGAGCGGCTCACCGGGCACAGTGCCGTCGCGCGCGTCTGGTACCCCGGGCTTGCCGACTTTCCCGGACGGGATCTGCACTTTGCCCAGGCTACGGGAGCCGGCGCGGTCCTGTCCTTCGAGCTCAAGAACGACGCGCAGGTCAAAACCCTGCTCGAAAAGGTCAAGCTGCCGATCATCGCGCCGAGCCTCGGCGGCGTGGAGACAATCCTGACCCACTGCTGGTCCATGTCGCACGCCGCCATTCCGCAAGCGGACAAGCTGAAGCAGGGGATCACCAGGAGCCTCCTGCGCATCTCGGTCGGCCTCGAGGATGTCGAGGACCTCTGGGAAGATCTCGAAAGGGGACTGGCATGACGTCCCAGGAACGGTAACGCATCGAGGTGCACCAAAGGCAGGATTGAAGCGGTTGTACACGGAGAGGAAATAGGATTGAATCATTGCACGGATTGTGCTAAA
>JBFIMV010000274.1:0-4099 GCA_041611575.1 Desulfuromonadales bacterium
GACTTGCCGGTACCGGTGGCGCCGGCCACCAGCAGGTGCGGCATCTTGGCCAGGTCGGAGACGATGGTGTGGCCGAAGATGTCCTTGCCGAGCGCCAGGGGGAGTCGGCCGCCGGTCTTCTGGAACTCGTCGCTGGCGAAGATTTCCTTGAGATAGACCATCTCGCGGTCGCGGTTGGGGATCTCGATGCCGACCACGCCGCGGCCGGGGATCGGCGCGACGATGCGGATCGACAGGGCCTTGAGGGACATGCTCAGGTCGTCGGCCAGGCCGGCGATCTTGCTGACCTTGACCCCCGGCGCCGGAGCGAACTCGTACATGGTGACCACCGGCCCCGGCTTGACCTCGGTGACGTCGCCTTCGACGTTGAAGTCGAGCAGCTTCTTCTCCAGCAGCCGGGCGTTCATCATCAGGGCGTCCTTGTCGACCGGTTTGGCCACTTCGCCTTCGTGGTCGAGGAGGGACAGGGAAGGTGCGTGGTAGGTCCCGGAAGGCTCCAAGAAATCGAAGGTGACCTGGTTGTCGCCCTCGCCCTTCTTGCCGCGTTTCTTGCTTTTCAGGTCGATGACGGCAGGTTTCGGTTGCGGCTCCGGTGCACGGATGACGAGCGACTTCTCCTTTTTCGGCTGTTTCGCCTCCTGCTGCGCACGGAGCGCCTGGCGTGCCTCGCGGCGGCGTGCCAGGGTGTCGCCGAAGCGGCCCAGCAGGCCTTCGAGGAAGAGGACCATGGAGAAGCGCGCGACCAGCATCACGGCGACGGAAAAGAAGACGAGCAGAAATAGTGCCGCCCCGGTCAGATTGAACCAGCCTTTCAGGGTGCTGGCGAGGGCGTGACCGAAGAAGCCGCCGGCCTGGTTGATGGTCTGGCCGAAGAGCACGACCTTCTGCGCCTTGAGGGAGATCAGGCCCGCCAGGGAGACGATCGCTACCACGAAGGCGACGCTCTTGTAGAATCGCGGTCTGATGTCACGGAACTTGAGCAGCCGCCAGGCGAAGAGCAGGCAGGCGAAGGGGATGATCAGGGCCGGCAGGCCGATCGCCTGGAAGAAGAGGTCGGAGACGTAGGCGCCGACCTTGCCGCAGAAGTTGCTGATCGAGGCCGGGTTGAGGTTGTTGTTGAACGAGGGGTCGCTGTTGCTGAAGGAGATCAGGCTCAGCAGCAGGAAGACGCCGACGGTCATCCAGACGAGACCGGCGATCTCTTTCTTGATATGTTCGCGCAGAAAGGTTTTACGGGGTGTACCGCTCATATTTGATCCATCGTAAAAATTAACGCATATTAGCTCGAAAAGGGCTTAGAGGTCAAAGCCAGTTACGGGCAGCTCAGATAAAATAAGCAAAGCCGATGCTTCCTGCCAGCCAGCAATAGATGGCGAAGAAACCGAGTCGGCGGTTTCTGACCACGCCCATGAGCAGGTGGATGCAGAGCAGGCCGACCAGCAATGAGACACCGGTTCCCGCCAAGTATACCGGCAGTTGTTGAACTGCGACCTGTTCAATGTCCCCGATTGACAACAAGGCTGCGCCGAAGACCGCCGGCATGGCGAGCAGGAACGAGAAGCGTGCGGCCGTTTCTCCGTCGATCCCCCTGAACAACAGCGCAGCAATGGTCGAGCCGGAACGCGAAATGCCCGGGACTATGGCAAAGCCCTGAACCGTTCCGACGATAAGGGCGTCTAGAATATTCATCTGCAGCTGCTTGCGGTCGTTGGAACGGAAATGCTCGGCTAGAATCAACAGGGTGCCGGTCACCAGCAGCATCAGGCAGACAATCGCTGGTTGTTCGAAGAGCTGCTCGAACAGGTCTCTGAAAGTCAGGCCGATGACTGCCGTTGGTATCGTGCCAATACATAGAAGTCCGAGCATGCGACGGTCGTTCCTGGCCCTTTGCCCCTTTCGCCACAGTGAAAAGAATAAAGCCTTGAGGTCTTTCGAGAAATATATGGCCACTGAAACCATGGTGCCCAGGTGTAGCAATACGTCGAACAGGATCCCCGGCTGCTCGAAGTCACCGAGCAGGTGCTGGGCCAGAACCAGGTGGCCGCTCGAGGAGACCGGCAGAAATTCGGTGGCGCCCTGCAGGATGCCCAAGAGTATGGCGTCAATGTAGGACATAGTGCTGGGCGATGAGCGTTGAGCGATGAGTGAGAATCATGAATGCTATAACTCCATAATGATGGGCAGGATCAGGGGGCGTCGGCTGAAGGTCTTGTTGAACAGCCGGCGCAGGGTCTTGCGGACTTCGACGCGCAGCTCCTCCCAGTCACTGATGGCCGCCCGGCTGTGTTCGGCTAGCATGCTGCAGATCAGCTGCCGTGCTTCGGCCAGGAGCTCTTCGTTTTCGTCTTCCGGCAGGAGGCCGCGGGTGATGATCTCCGGTCCCGAGATGATCGCGCCGCTCCCCTGGTTGAGCGCCAGGAAGACGATCACCAGGCCGTGGTTCGCCAGGTGACGGCGGTCACGAAGTTCCATCTCGCCGACGTCGCCGACGCCCTTGCCGTCGATGAAGACGCGACCGGTTTCGACGCGCGCTTCCAGGTGGTGACCGTTGCCGGAGAGGACCAGCGGGGTACCGTTGCTCAGGATGGGGGACCGGTCTTCGGCCCAGCCGAGACCGCGGGCGAGCTGCGCGTGTTTGACCAGATGGCGGTATTCGCCGTGTACCGGCACGAAGTAGTCCGGCTTCACCAGGCTCAGAACGGTCTTCAGCTCCTCCTGGCTGGCGTGGCCGGAAACATGGACTTCGCTGGTTGTTTCGTAATGGACCGTGGCGCCGCGCCGGTAGAGGTGGTTGATCAGATGGGTGATCGCCCGCTCGTTGCCGGGGATGAACTTCGACGACAGGATCACCGTGTCGCCCAGCTCGAGGCGGATCTGCTTGTGATCGTCCATGGCGATCCGCGAGAGCGAGCTCAAGGGTTCCCCCTGGCTGCCGGTGGTGAGGATGAGGACTTCCTCGGCGGGCAGCTCGCGCATCTGGCGCAGGTCGATCAACATGTCGTCGGGGATCGCCAGGTACCCGAGCTGCCTTGCGATGGCGATGTTGCCGACCATGCTGCGACCGGAGATCATCACCTTGCGTTTTGCCAAAATTGCGGCGTTGACGATCTGCTGGATGCGATGGATGTTCGAGGAAAACGTGGCGACCAGCACCTTGCCGGTGCAGTTCGGCAGGAGATCGTTCAAAGCCTCGCCGACACGGCGCTCGGAGAGGGTGTAACCCGGGTTCTCGACGTTGGTCGAGTCGGAGAGCAGCAGGCGCACCCCTTCTTCACCGAGAGCAGCCAGGCGGCCCAGGTCGGTCGGCTGATTGTCGACCGGCGTGGGGTCGAGCTTGAAGTCGCCGGTGTGGACGATCAGTCCGGCCGGGGTGCGGATCGCCAGGCCGCAGCCGTCGACGATCGAGTGGGCGGCGCGGAAGAACTCGACCTCGAAGGGTCCGAGGCCGAACGGTTCGCGCAGGGTCACCGTGCGGCAGTCGGTGCGGCTCTTCAGGGCGTGTTCTTCGAGTTTGTTGGCGAGCAGGCCGAGGGTCAGGGCCGAGCCGAAGACCGGCGGGAAACCGAGCGCCTCGATGAGAAAGGGGAGCGCGCCGATGTGATCCTCGTGGCCGTGGGTCAGAAGGATGCCGACGATCTCGTCACGCCGTCCGGCGATGGCCGAGATGTCGGGGATGACCAGGTCGATCCCCAGCATGTAGGCTTCGGGGAACATCAGGCCGCAGTCGATGATCAGCAGGCCGTCGGCTGCTTCGATCACCAGCATGTTGAGGCCGATTTCACCGAGTCCGCCGAGCGGCAGGATGCGTACTGCCTCCGGGTGCAGCGGTCGTGTCATGGTGTAGTTTTCAGTCATGCTCGCATACGTCGAAAGGTCCCGACAATTCAGGCAGTTGGCTGCACAGTCTAGGGGAGAGGAGAGGACGAGTCAAATCCTTTCCTTATTGAAGTTGGATATCTCGGATGTTTCATGGCGATGCCTTGCGGAATGTCGACCGATGAGGTTAGACTGCCGCCTCTGACGCAAGGGAGAAGTCATGAACCTGCCCCACCCTCTGTTCAAAGGCCGCCTGGTGCGGCGCTACAAGCGTTTCCTGGCC
>JBFIMV010000275.1:0-4095 GCA_041611575.1 Desulfuromonadales bacterium
GACGCAGATTGTAAGTACTGTTTTATAACTTCAGCAATTTCCCTAAACGCGTCGCTGTTCCAGCCTGACGCCTGCCGAGAGTGGCAAGTCCTGCCAATACGGGCTTTTTCCAGTTGCGACGCACGACCTCGTCCCAGGCCAGCAACAGGTCACCCGGCCGGTCGTCCAGCAGGGCATCGAGAATTTCCGCGGCCTGCTGCAGATCTTTTTCGACCTTGGTCTGCCAGGCCGCACTCCTTTCCGCAGCAACGATCAGCTTGTGCAGGGCAAAGCGCGCCGGGTCCGGCACGTTGACCAGCACACCGCTGCCATACACCACCGCGGCCCTCACGGGATGCTGCAGGAGGTAATCCAAGTACGGCAGTGGCTGGGCCGCAGCGTTCAACGCCCTGATCTCAACGGGACTCCCACCGGAGCGGCTCCGGGCGGGGCAAAGCAGGTCGACCCTCAGGCGCTGACCGCGCACCTTGTACGAGGTTGCCGGTTGCTTCGGATCAAGGGCCGGGAGCGGCAGAAACCCCATCTTGAGCCTGTCGAGCGCGCCGGGAAGATCGAGCTGATCTCCGGACACGGTAATCTGGAGATCGGCTGCGATATCAATATCCTCGGTCTGCTGTCCGGTCTTCCAGCCCACCCCCAGCAGCGCCCCGAGGACATTGAAGGCATGCGTCCCGACCAGCACCGCACCAAGACGAAACAAACCGCTTGATGCCAGATGTTCGAGGACCCGACCGACCGATGCGTCAACATGAACGAGTCCTCCGGCCGACAGCTGCGCACAAAGGCGTTGCTGCTGGGAGCGATCTTCATCAAACAATTGGCGGGATTCACGAAAATCGCGAACGACCTTTTCCAGGAGAGGATCTTTCCGGCCGACAAATACCTGCTTCTTTCCACCCGGAATCGAGTACTGGAAATAGAGATAGCAATGGCCGCGAATCGTTTTTTCTACGAATGTTCCCGGAACCTGGGCAATCGAGCGTTGCGCGTCAAATACCGTCAGTTGCTCAAGCAGTTCGGCGTAAAGCGTCTGGGTTGCAATCGGCAGTCTCTGCATGTCGGCCCTCCTCGTTATACGCAGACTACTAATTTTCTGCGTATAACGCAAGGACTTCGGAAATTTTGCAAAAAATGGCCCGCCATTTCTGGCGGGCCGCATCACATCACATCAACATTACATGGGGGAATGAAAGGATCCCGCATCCCCTGTACTTTCATTGCATTGCACTACATTACATCCCCTCCTGCGTCACAGGCTCCCCCCCGAGCCCGGCGCTTTTGTTGTACGCATGGCGTACCATTTCATGGCATGTGCGGGATCGTTTCATTGTGACTGCGTGTTAGGCACCTTCACCTCCCCTCGATAAAAATGCATTCCTTCCAGCGGGCGGCGCTCCATGCGCGCGATCCGCTGCTCACCGTTTTCCACGTTGACGATCAGGGTGACCGTCCCCCACTCGCCATCCTTTTCCAGCACGGCGCGGTCGAAGTCGATCTCGACCAATATCGCCTCGTCGCCGACCTTGTCACCGGGCCGCACCAGTCTCAGCTCACCGTCCGGCCCCTTCACCACCGCGGCCTGCTCGGCCGAGGATATCTTCAGGAAGCGGTGGCCGTTGAACTCGGCATGCACCGGGCTCACGGCAAGCATCAGGGCGGACAGCAGGAGGAAGAGGCGGGTCATGGTTTTGGCTCCGGTTGGGGGATGTAGAGTTCGCCTTTGCGCAACAGCTCCCTGGAGAGCTTCCAGTATTTTCCTGCGTCTGAGTCGCGACTTCGCTGGCGATAGCGCTCGTGGTCGTTTTCCAGGATTGTTTCGCCGGTCGGGTTGGTCGCTTCGCTGACGTTGACAATGACGCCGTCGTAATCTTTGTGCGATCGGAAGGTAATCCACATCCTGCTGTAGAACAACCCATCCTCGCTCTTTATATAAAGCGCATGGCGCTTTCCTTTGCCCTCTCGAATCTTGACTTCCAGCGATGGCATATAGCCCTCATTCGGGGCCTCTGTGAGTTCCTCGAAAAACTCGACATCTTCGACTTGTAAAAAACCGGCCCCTTCGTCTAAGGCCTCTATGTGCAACACGAAGTGATCCCCTCGCTTCTCAAGCCGAAAGCGTACATCTGGGTGCCAATAGGGGCGTGACATGCGCATCGTGAAATGATCGTCCGGCTCTGTCCAAATATGCTCGTACAGATCAAGGAACTGTTCCATGCCATCTTTAAGGCCGAATTCCCAGTTTCTCGACGTCAGATAGGCGGATGAGGCAAGTTTGCGTATCCTGAAGGTCATCGGCTTGTCTTTCTCATATCCCTTGCCCGCATGCTTGACCCTCTTGCGGAACTCCAAGCTTTTGTCCTTGATGTACTCCATTCTGAATTGGTACCCCTCACGCTTTATGTCGACGAGGTAGTACAGAAAACCGGTATGCTCGAAACTGAACCGGCCGTCCGCGTCGGTGGTCGTGGTAACGTTGATCTGATCGTCGCCAAAGACGGTGGCCGGCACAACGCTGCGGCGCATGGTGACTTCGGCATCGGGAACCGGATTGCCGTCGAAATCGACGACCTTTCCCCACAGCAGCATCGCGGTGTTCTTCTCGTCACGCCACTCCTGGTGCCGCTTTTCGATGATCTTCATCTGATCGGGGGGGATTTCGTAGGCCGGCTTTCTGGCCGACGCCGCTTCGTGCGAAAAGAGCATCAGCAGCAGTGACGCCAGCAACAAAGACCTGTTCAGGACAATTGAATTCAAAGTGCACCTCGCCAGTTGTTCGAAAGGTCGAAATCGACCACGACGGATTTCCAGTAGTTCTGCTCATCAACAATATTGGAACGGAACTGCCTGCTGTGTGAATAGTGCAGGTTATTGTATCCGTAGGTTTCCAGATCGCGCGATCCCGCTGCGTCGAGAGACGATGACACCGCCCCGAACGAACCGAACGGCTGAACCGCCCCCAGCGCCTTGTTTCGCGATTCCGCACCATAGGAGAAAACTTCGTAGTCGTCATCGGGGAGACCAAGCCATCTCCTTGCCCCCTCGTAAGGCTCGTGATAAAAGCCCGCACTTTGCGCTGCAGGATCATAGGCGACAACACTTCCGGAGTAGCCATAACCAATCGTCCCGTCAGGCTTGGTTTTGTTGTTGAACTCCCAGCCCGGCGTCACATCACCGGCTTCGACCAGCGCGTAGTCCTTGCGGTTGAAATAGCTGACCATACTGGCGACCTTGCTCCCTAAACCTGAGAAGTAGGACAGACCTGCAGTACCATGACCAGGGTAGTTCGACATGACCGACGGAGTTTCATAGGAGAAGGGCTCGAGCACCGGTGATATTCCGGGCATCCCGGAATCATGATAAAGGTCGGCCGACAAGGCCGCCTGCGAAGCGATGTAGGACGTGACGGTGTCGTTCGGCGCCTTGCGTATGGCTTCGCCGACCACAACGTTACCCTGGCTGTGCGCCAACAGCTTCAGCTTTGTCGGGCGCTCGTCCTTGAGTTGTAGCATCAGTCGCTGCAATGCCTCCGCCGCACTCCAGGCCCGGTGCTCGCTGCGGTCGAAGTTCACCAGGGAGTCCAAGGACGGCAAAGTACGGCACGGCCAATCAAACAACCCCACCTTCCCCTGATACCCCTGCCACCACAACCTTTTGAAAACCGTTTCCGCCCAACGCTTCTTCTCCCATGGCTTGACGTTCCAGCCATGCACAAACATCACGTACTCGTCTGTTGTCGGCTCGTACAAACCGCGACGCGTTGCACTGGCGGCGACGCCTTCCGGATTGACAGTCTCCCTGACAGGTGCCGTTTCATCACCACTTTCCTCAACAACAAAGTGGTCGTAGAAATAGCTGATGTCGTATAGAGCCAGGCTGACTTCGCGTTCCAGTATCGGGAAATCCTTGTAATATGCAGTCAGCTGCAACTTGCCACTGCCTGCAGCGCGCCCCTCGAACAGAAAGGTCGTGATGAGCTGTTCGGACAGCACGTCTGCAGGGATTGAAGCCGGGACAACTCCGGCTGTCACCAGCATCACTTTGCTCAGCTGCTCACCTGGCTGCGTCGCAATCGTTTCCGGGTCGAGCCCCAGATAA
>JBFIMV010000276.1:0-4080 GCA_041611575.1 Desulfuromonadales bacterium
AGTTCCCGGCCGACGACGAACAGCTCGAAGCGGTCGACGACCGTGGGGTCGACGTCATTCTTGCGTGACAGCGGCGACACCTCCGTCGGGTACTGGGTGATGAAGGTCGGCTGCCAGAGTTCCGGCTCGGCGACGGCGTCGAAAACCTCGGTCAGCAGCTTGCCGTAGCCGATGCGGGCATCGAGCTCCAGCCCGAGGCTCCTGGCATAGGCGAACAGCTTGCCGTGATCGTCGATGTCGGATGCGGCGATCGTCCCGTACTTGAGGACCGCTTCGCGCACCGTCAGCCGCTGCCATGGGCGGGTCAGGTCGACTTCGCGCTCACCGTAGGAGAACTTTAGGCTGCCGACCACCTGTTCGGCGACGTGGCAGATCAGCTCTTCGGTCAGGTCCATGAGGTCTTCATAGGTCGCGTAGGCCTGGTAGAACTCCATCATGGTGAATTCGGGGTTGTGCTGGATGGAGATCCCCTCGTTGCGGAAGTTGCGGTTGATCTCGAACACCCTCTCGAAGCCGCCGACCACCAGCCGCTTGAGGTAGAGCTCCGGGGCGATGCGCAGGAAGAGGTCCATCTTGAGGGTGTTGTGATGGGTGATGAACGGCTTGGCCGTGGCGCCGCCGGCGATCGGCTGCATCATCGGCGTCTCGACCTCGAGGTACTGCCGAGACACCATGAAGTCGCGGATCAGGGAGATGATCCGGCTGCGCTTGCGGAAAACGTCACACACCTCAGGATTGACCATCAGGTCGAGGTAGCGCTGCCGGTAGCGGGTCTCCACGTCCGTCAGGCCGTGCCACTTCTCCGGCAGGGGGAGCAGCGACTTGGTCAGCAGCCGCACCGACCCGGCGCGCAGGGACAGCTCGCCGGTCTTGGTGCGGAACGGCCGGCCGACTGCGCCGACGATGTCGCCGAGGTCGAACTTGCGAAACGCCTCGAAAGCCGCTTCGCCCACCAGGTTCTGCGCCACGTACACCTGCAGACGTCCGGTGCGGTCCTGAATCTGCACGAAGGCCGCCTTGCCGAAGTCGCGCTTGGCCATGATGCGGCCGGCAACCCGGTAGTCGGTCTCGAGGCTTTCCAAAGCCGCGGCGTCATCCCCGGCATGGGCGTCGTGTACCGCCTGCGTCGTGGCATCGGTACGGAAATCATTGGCGTAAGGGTTGATCCCCTGGCCGCGGAACTCGTCGAGCTTGGCGCGGCGCTGGGCAAGCAGATCGTTCTGTACTTCCGAAGACATAAGCGTAATACCCTATCAATCGTTCAAATGTACGAAAAAAATCAACGGCTCAACAGGTAAGACTCGATGAAACCGTCGAGGTCGCCATCCAGCACGCCATCGGCGTTGCCGACTTCATGGCCGGTGCGGTGGTCCTTCACCATGCGGTAGGGGTGCAGCACGTAGGAACGGATCTGGCTCCCCCAGGCTATTTCCTTCTTCTCTCCGCCCAACGCCTCGGCCTCGCTGGCCTTTTTCTCGGCTTCCAGCTCGTAGAGCCGCGCCTTGAGCTGTTTCATGGCCGTGGCGCGATTCTTGTGCTGGGACCGCTCATTCTGGCAATTGACGACAATGCCGGTCGGCAGGTGCGTAATGCGGATCGCCGAGTCGGTCTTGTTGATGTGCTGTCCGCCGGCGCCGCTGGCGCGGTAGGTATCGACCTTCAGGTCCTTGTCCAGAACTTCGATTTCAATGTCGTCGGACAGTTCCGGGAAGACGAAGACCGAGCAGAAGGAGGTGTGGCGGCGGGCGGCGGAATCGAAGGGCGAGATGCGGACCAGCCGATGAATCCCCTTCTCGGCTTTGAGGTAACCATAGGCATAGTCGCCGTCGACCGTGAAAGTCACTCCTTTGGCACCGGCCTCGTCTCCGGGCTGGTATTCGGTAATCTCCGCCTTGAACCCCTTGCGCTCGCACCAGCGCAGGTACATGCGCAACAGGATCTCCGCCCAGTCCTGGGCCTCGGTGCCGCCGGCGCCGGCGTTGATGCTGACGATGGCGCTGCTGGCATCGTGCTCGCCGGAAAGCATCCGGGCGAACTCCATCTTGTCGACCCGGCGCTCGAGCGCCGGCAGAAGCGAACGGACTTCGGCCAGCGTATCCTCGTCCTCGCTCTCCTCACCAAGCTCGGCGAGAACCTGCAGGTCTTCCAGTTCCCGCGAGGCGGTTTCCCAGTCGTTGACCAGCTTGTGCAGGCCGGTGCGCTCCTTCAGAGCTTCCTGCGCCTTCTCGTTGTCGTTCCAGAAGTCAGGCCGGGCGACTTCGGCTTCAAGTTCCGCGACCCTTTCCCGCTTGCCGTCGATGTCAAAGATACCTCCTCAGCTCGGCGAGCTTGTCCTGGAGGCTTTTCAGCGATTCGTTTTCTTCGCGAAACATCAGTATCACTCCACATATCGAAGATTGAACGGCGAATTATAACTGCATCCTGCCGGCGGAACAAGGAAAGTTCTTGCTCTGAATGGAGATTTTTTGTCAGATGGACAAATGGGAGGCAAGACATTCAGAAGAAGCGGCGACGCGTCTGTGCGAGCCAGGCCAGGCCGATCAGAAGAAAAGCTCCGGGGACCATATCCCCCATGCGGGAATAGAACCCGGGACGGGCGCCCAGCCCGACATCGCCCACAAGGTAGGCGCTTTCGAACAGGCCGGTCTGTTGCTGCACCCGCCCGGCAGGGGTGATGATGGCCGTAATGCCGGTATTGGCAGCCCTCACCACCCAGATACGGTTCTCGATTGCCCGGAAGCGGACCATTGCCAGGTGCTGCCAGGGTGCCGAGGAGCGGCCGAACCAGGCATCATTGGTGATATTGACCAGCAGGTCGCTCCCGCGAAGCACGTACTCACGGGCCAGTTCGGGAAAGATCACCTCATAGCAGACCAGAACCCCCAGTCGCCGCTTGCGAAACGGCAACGGACTGACTTCGCCGGCAGAGTAGTCGCCGATGCCGACCACCAGCTTGTCGATGAAGGGGAAATAATCGCCAAGAGGAACGTATTCGCCGAAGGGGACCAGGTGGACCTTGTCACTGCGTCCGAGCGTCTCCGCCTCGGGGGAGAGCAGAAAAGCGCTGTTGAGGTAGCGGGTGCCGTCAGGCGTCGAGCGGTAGGCGGGGCTGCCGAAAAGAATGCTTGTCCCCGTGTTTACGGCCAGATACTCGACGGATTTCGCCAACGGGCCGCCATCCTGGAAATAGAATGGCAAGGCCGCTTCGGGCCAGACCAACAGGTCTTTGGCCCCGGCCCTTTCGGCACTCAGCGACAGGTCACGATAGACCTCGACCGTGTGTCGCTGATTCTCCGGTCGCCACTTGAGATCCTGGGGGATGTTTCCCTGGATGAGGCCGGCGCGCAGGGTCTCCGGTCGCGTCTCGAGGTCCTGCCCGAGCCGCCACGCCCCGTAGCCGTAATTAGCGCGGCGAGGAGCACGACAACGGCCAAAGCTCTCAGGGGGAAATCCGACAGTGACCTGGAATGCAGGGCGAGCAGCAGCCCGGCGAGCACGACGTTGCTCAGTACCAGCAGATAACTCAGGCCATAGACACCGAACAGGTCGACCGACTGGATGACCGTCAGCCAGGCCTGCTGAGAATAACCAAGCGTCGCCCATGGGAACCCGGAAAGCAGGAACTCGCGCAGGAACTCCAGGGCGACCCAGAAAACCGGCAGGGTCAGAGCAAGCGAATACCCGCGGTACTCTGCCAATCTCCCCGCCGCCCAGGTCGCACACCCCCAGTAAAGGGCCAGATAGATGCAGAGCGCCAGGTAACACACCAGGGAGGCCGCCATCGGCAGCCCGCCGTAGGTCGTCATGACGATATTCACCCAGTAGAGGACAAAGGCGAAGAAGACCAGCCCGGCGACAAAGCCGCTCTTGAAGGGTCGCGAGCGCATCACCAGAACCAGGGGGACCAGGCCGACCCAGGCGAGAAAGGTCCGGTCGATCCGTACCAGCGCCGGCTCCGCGAGGAGATCGGGCGCCCAGCGGCCGAGCTGGAGGTCGCGGGCGCGAAAGAGCCAGCCCACGTGGGCGTGCCACAGGCCGCGCCAAAGCCCGCCGACGCCCTCGCCGTGATGGTGCGGCGAA
>JBFIMV010000277.1:0-4071 GCA_041611575.1 Desulfuromonadales bacterium
CGGGCGGGGATGGTGATGCCGACTTCCTGGTAATAGCGGGCCGCGCCGGGATGCAGCGGCATCGGCAGGCCGGCGATCGCTTTTTCAATCGCCATCGCCTTGGTGGCGCTGTGGATGGCGTTGAGGAACGGCAGGTTCTCATAGGTCGTCTTGGTGATCTGGTAAACGGCCTCTTCGTCGACATCGGCGCGCACGGCCAGGAAGTTCGGCTGGGCGATGGTGTTGATGTCCCTGGCCTGTCCCGGATAGGTATCCGCCGGGATGACGTAGCGCGTCCAGAGGTCCATGCCGCCGTCGGCCTTGGCCATCTGCTCGTCGGTGAAGTCAAGGACGGTGACCTCGCCGCTCATCGCCGCCATCGCCTTGGTAATCGCGCTGACCGGCACGCCGGCCGGGGTGCTCATGCCCGCCGCCTGACCGTTCTGCATGGCATCGGCCGACGGGCCGTAACCGACGTAGATCAGGTTATAGTCCTTCTCGACATCGGCGCCGAGATTGCTCAACAGCACGGTGTTGGAGCCGAGGGTGCCGGAATTCTTGGTGCCGAGGGAGATCGTCTCACCCTTCATCGCCAGCATGTCGGCGATGGTGCCGGTTTTGGCGAATTTCTTGTTGACCGCGAAGTGCTCGACGTTCTGCCAGAGCATGGTCACGGAGCGCAGGTTCTTCTGCGGGCCTTCACTCGCGATCGGCCCGGTCCCCTTCCAGGCGTAGGCGCCGTAAAGGCCCTGGAGGATGGCGAACTGGACTTCATTTTCACGCAGCAGCTTGATGTTCTCGCCGGACCCGGCCGAGCTGATCGCCGACATGCCGATCTTCTGGGTCGGCTGCAATTTCACCTTGACCAGCGTCGACAGGGCGACGCCCACCGGGTAGTATGTGCCGCCGGTTGAGGCCGTCGCCATCAGGTAATTGCGCTCCTCTGCGGCCTGAACGGTCGAAACCGCACCGAACACCATGGCGAACGCTGCAACGACAAACATGAATTGCCTGATCCGCTTCATCATCTTACCTCCTTGACGGTTTGCAGTGACTGCGGCTTCCAAACGATTGAGGTGCGGAACATCATGAGATAATCGGAAGATGCAGTCGCCTGAGAAAGAATAACTTTTTCCAATCTATCGTTATACGTGGCCCACCTGTAGCTGAGGGAGCCACTCGATCTCGCCACATTGCTCAAAGCCGCACAATCAGGAGGTTTCATACGCCAGCACCCGGATGATGCCGATGGTGCTGCCTTCACCGGAGGTACAGGAATCCGAAACGGAGACAACCCTGGTCACCTTGTTGCCCGCGATGAAATCATTGACCTGGGCATCGAGCGTCTCCAGTTCCTGCATGACATGCATCACCCTGATTTCGTTGGTGAACGTTTTCACTTTGATCATGGTCTTATCTCCCCTTGTCCGAGGTGTCTGCCTGTAATGATAGCAAGCATCCACCAGGAAGCAATCGTCTCCCGAGTTGTTCCCGGCTGCAAGGCAATCAGTAAAATCAGGTAGAATCTTTCTTGAAATATCGGTCTCCGCATATGTTACTATGCCACACAGACTCCGGACCTTCAGCCACCCATGCCCCGTGGCGCAACCTGCCGGATAAGGAGGATGTCATGCCCATCGGTGAACTCGCCCCCTCAGTCGAAAGGCGCCTGAAAGCCTACCACGCGCTCAGCCACAAGCTCGTTGGCCTGGAAGAGCGTCCCCCGCGTAAACCGACCATCACCCTCTCCCGCGAGTTCGGTTGCGAAGCCTTCCCGATTGCGACGGAGCTGGTCAAGCAGGCGGAGCAGGAATCCGGTACGCCCTGGCTGCTGGTTGACAAGTCCCTGCTCGACGCCGTCGCCAGGGAGCATCACGTCCCCGAGGATATTATCCGGGCGCTCGGCAAGCGTCCCGTCTGGTTCGATGAGATGCTCACCGCCCTGGCCAAAAACTGGAAGAACGATACCGATTACTACCGGCTGCTCTGTGAGCAGGTGATGATGATCGCCTCCGCCGGCAACGCCGTGATCGTCGGCCTGGGTGCGGCGTTCATCACCCGCAACCTGGACAACTGCTTTCACTACCGGCTGGTCGCCGACCACAAGTTCAAGGTCCACTCCATCTCCCGCCGCCTGAAGATTCCGAAGCAGGACGCCGAAATCATCGTCCTCGACCAGCAGAAGGAGCGCGACCGGATCATCCGCCGGCTGCTCGACGTCGACCTGAAAGACCCGCTGCTCTACCACGCGATCTTCAACAACGGCAAGGCCAGGAGTCCGCAGATTGCCAGGACGATCCTCGACCACACCCTGGCCTGCTGCGATTGAGCCTGCCTTGGTATGCGACACGAAAAAGGGGTTACTCAAGCGAGAGTGTCCCCTTTTTCGTGCCCGCCTTGACCAGAGGGCCAGTTCTTGACATAGAAATCACTGCAGACGCGGACAAATGTCAGCAGTCAATGGCTGCCGCATTAACTGGCTGCGGAGTCACCCTCAAAGCGTGAAGTAGAATTTCGACCCCTCCCCGGGGACACTCTCGGCCCAGACGCGTCCACCGTGCCGGACGACTATTCTTCTGACCGTCGCCAGGCCGATGCCGAAGCCGGACCATTCCCAATCTGCGTGCAGCCTCCGGAACGGCTCGAAGAGAGCGTCCGCCTGTTCCATGGGAAAGCCCACCCCGTTATCCCGGACGAAGAAGACGCGCTCCCCATCGCAATCGATGCTCCCGAAACCGATCTCTGCCGCCTCCACGCGCCCGGTATACTTCCAGGCGTTGCCGATCAGGTTCTCGAGGAGGACCATGGTCAGCTCCGGATCAGCCTCGGCCGTACAGCCCGCGGCGATATCAATGCTCACCCTTCGCTGCGGGTCGCTCTCCTGCAGCTGGCGCGAGAGCAATCCGGCCTGTGCGCTGAGATCGACGGACTCGCTCTTCGGCTCGACCGACCCCAGTCGCGCAAACTCCAGCAGCGTCGTAATCAGATCGTTCATCCTGCCGGTATCACAGTGAATGCCCTCGATGAACCGGCGCACCTCGGGGGTCAGCTTGTCGGCGAACATTTCGAGCAGCACCTCGGCGCGCATGCTGATCGCGCTGAGGGGTCGGCGCAGGTCGTGGCTCACCGAGTAGTTGAAGGCGTCGAGATCGCGGTTGACCGATTCCAGTTCCAGCGAACGTCGGCGCAGCACCATCTCGCCCTGCTTCAGCTCGCGAAAGAGCAGGTCAAAGGGGCGTGAAAGGCCGGTCTCCACCACGGCGCGGTAGAGGCAGTAGCAGCCGACCACCTTGAACAGGTGGCCGGCCATGTTGCTGATCCCGAAGACATCGGTGTACAGGGTGAAGGACAGCTCGGCGAGAATAAAGGCAGCGCAGCAGGCGCAGAGCAGCTGCAGCACGCTCGGCGAGAAGCTGTCGGTCCGGCGGCGCAACAGAACGATGGTCAAGGACAGCAGGAGTATGAACAGGTATTCGCTGGCAATCTTGAAGGTCGTGAGCCCTTCCCCTTCGACGAAGCAGACGGGAAAGAGGCGCCACCAGAAGATGCTGGCCAGCAGCAGGGCGGTGATGCCGAGCGACGCGACCAGGGTGACACCCGGCCGCGCCTTGCGGTCGAGGAAGAAGGGGGCGGCAAAGAGGGCGACGACCTGCAACCAGCGGGCGGCGATCCACAGCTGGGTCGGCAGGTTGGCATCGGCCATGGGGAAGACCCCCATGTTCTTGTATGCCAGGGCGTGGAGCAGGTCGATGATCGCCACCCCCAGTGAAGCGCTGCCGAGGATGATGAAAAAGCCATTGTCGAGGTAGCGGCGCGCATGCCAGGCGATCATGAAGGTGACGCAGGCGACAACCACGGCGAACAATTCGACCAACGAATGAAACAACAGGTAGTTGTTGCGGCTGAGCAGGTAGAGGACGAGAAGTGCCGCCGACAGCAAGGACAATCCCACCCAGCCGCCGGACAGACTCAGCGTACGCTTCCACAGACTCGGCGATTCATTCTCCAGGCAGAGGTCAGGCCCGAAATTCCACATCGAAAGCAACCCTTATACGGTCAGTAAACCTATGCTAACAGGTCAAAACTCGGCAG
>JBFIMV010000278.1:0-4067 GCA_041611575.1 Desulfuromonadales bacterium
GAGGTGGCTCCGTGACCGGCTCAGGTTCAGGCGGCCTGGCACAGGAAGCCAGCATGAACATCCCTGCCAGGAACAAGATCATCACTCTTTTGGTCGTTGTCATCGCAGTCAACTTCAGCATCCTCTTAAGCATTGTTTCAACACGCATTGCTTCTTTATCAGAACATGTCGATCGGGTCGACATCAATCGTCAAAGCGACCCCGGCCGGAACACGCGGCCGAAGCTGGGCGAGCAGGTCGACCAGTCTCCTGAGCGGTGCACGCTTGACCGCTTTGAGCAGAATCTGCATGCGGTGCTTGTTGCGCAGGCGCGGCAGCATGCAGGGAGCCGGACCCAGGATCTCGACATCTTCCCCCGCTGCGGCCAGCTGCTCTGCCAGGAAATCCACAGCCTGTCTGACCTTGAGAAGATCGTTTCCGGCCAGGACCAGGTTGACCAGATGGCCGAAAGGGGGATAGGACAGAGCCGAACGTTGGGACAGTTCGAGGGCGGCGAACCCACGGTAATCATGCTTGGCGACCAGTTCGAGGGTATAGTTGTCCGGGGCATAGGTCTGGATCAGGACCCGGCCGGGACGGTCTCCCCTTCCCGCCCGCCCGGCAACCTGGCTGAGCAGGGCGTAGACGCGTTCGGCGCTGCGAAAGTCGGGCAGGTTGAGGGCCGCATCGGCATTGAGTACCCCGACCAGGGTTACGGCGGGAAAGTCGTGCCCCTTGGCGATCATCTGCGTGCCGATAAGAATATCGATTTCGCCCGCATGCATGCGATCGATCAGGCGACCGTGCGCCCCCTTGCGGCCGGTGGTGTCCCTATCCATGCGCGCCAGCCTGGCTCCCGGGAAGCGCTCCAGCAAATCTTCCTCCAGCCGTTCCGTGCCGCTCCCCTCGGGCAGGACCCGCGCACCGCCGCACCCGCCACATTGATTCGGTGGCGACTCCCGGTAGTCACAGTAGTGGCAGCGCAGGCAGCCCTGAACCTTCGAAAAGGTCAGGGTGATGTCGCAGTTCGGGCAGCGCTGGGTCGTACCGCAGTCATGGCAGAGGAGATAAGGTGAATAACCGCGCCGGTTGAGCAGGAGCAGGGCCTGCTCCCCTGCCGCCAGCGTTTCGCCCAGAGCCTGCTGCAGCGCGTCGCTCAGCAGGTTGTTCCGGTCGTGCTGCGCGAGGTCCACCAGCTGAACCTCCGGGAGGGGCCGCTGCGATGTGCGCACCGGCAGCTCGAGCCGGCCGAGCAGACCATCATTCGCCCGCTGATAGATGGTCAGGGACGGAGTCGCGCTGCCGAGGATGACGACCGCTTCGTCCATCTGCCCGCGCAGCAGGGCCAGGTCGCGGGCGTTGTAGCGGAAGGATTCCGACTGTTTGTAGCTGCCGTCATGCTCCTCGTCGACCACGATCAGGCCGAGCTCGGGCAAGGGCGCAAAAATCGCCGAACGGGCGCCGATCACCACATCGATCTCACCGCGTGCCACCTGCCGCCAGGCATCATAGCGTTCGCCTTCGGACAATCCGGAATGCAGCACCGCCAAACGCGCCGGGCGATCCTGGAACCAGCTGCGGAAGCGGCTGACGAGCTGGGGTGTCAGGGCGATTTCGGGAACCAGCACCAGTGACTGGCGCCCCGACTCAAGCGTTTTGGCAATCGCCCGCAGGTAGACCTCGGTCTTGCCGCTTCCGGTGACGCCGTGCAGCAGCATCGGCTGGAAGCCCGGCAATGCGCCTAGGTGCGACTCGATCTGCGCCAGGGCCTTCTGCTGGTCGTGATTGAGGGCGATCGGGTGATGCGCGGCAACGACCTCGGCGGCGAAAGGGTCCCGACAACGCTCGACCTCTTCGACTTCAAGACAGCCGAGATCGACCAGGCGCTTCAGGACGGCGTGGGGCGCATCGAAACGGCTGCGCAGCAGGCTCAGACTGGCTTCACCGGAAGCATGCACACATTCGAGAACTTCACGCTGACGCGTTCCGGAAGGAAGATCGGCTCCGGGGACGGCCCGGTAAATCTTCTCCCGGAGTATCGCCGGAGCGGTCTCCAGCGACGAGAGCCCTGCAGGCAGGGCCGTTCGCACCGCTTCCCCCGGCGGGAAGGCATAGTATTCGGCGGCCCGCAGGTAGAATGCCGCGTGACGGGCGTGGAAGAGCGGCTGGGGGTCAATGATTTCGGCGATGTCCTTGACGCCGGCGGGCACCTCCCTGGACCAGTCGACCACGTAACCGACCACCTGCCTGCGACCCAGAGGGACGCGCACACGGCTGCCAACCCGCAGCTCTGCTTCCAGAGCCGCAGGGATTCCGTAGGTCAGCACTCTGTCGAGGGGGACAGCGACGGCGACAACAGCGGCTTGCGCCCGTGGCGATGGCGAGTTCATGCGTGTTTTGAGTAGCGACTCATCAGGCCTTTCAGGCGGCTTCCGGTTTGGTGATGTGCGCCGCAACCTGACGGGCAAACTCCCGGCACTTGCCGAAGTCATCGCCCGTCGGCGCGAAACGCAGGGTCAACCCGGGGACCGGCAGCTTGAAACGCAGGCCCTTCAGGCGTTCTTCCACCAATTTCACCGCTTCGCCGCTCCAGCCGAAGGACCCGAAAGCGGCCGCTACCTTGGCCTTGGGGGTCACCAGCGAGAATAGTGAAAGAGCGTGCCAGGCCTGGGGCGGGGCATCGCGGTTGATCGTCGAGGTGCCGATAAGAACCAGGTCTGCCAGTTCCAGTTCGTCGCGCAGGTCGCTGTCGCGCATTTCACAGAGTCGCAACTCGACGACATTGAAGTCGAGCGCCTGCAGTTCCTCACGTACCGCGGCAGCCATCTGATGCGTATTGCCATGCGCGGACATGGTCAGCATCAGGGCCCGCGGCTGCGCCTGTTCCGGCGGCGGGGCCGACAGGCGGCGATAGGTGTTGATGACGGCGCGTGGGTCAGCGCGCCTGATCGGGCCATGCGAGGGGCAGATCATCCTGATTTCGAGGGGGTCAACCTTGGCGACGGCTTCCCGCACCTTGTCCTTGAAAGGGCGCATGATGCAGTCGAAATAAAAATAGAAATCATGTGAAAAATCAGGCAGCTCGTCATCGAAGAGCTTGCTCGCGCAGTAGTGGGCGCCGAAGGCATCGCACGGGAAGAGCACCGCATCCTCTACCAGGTAGGTGAACATGGTGTCCGGCCAATGCAGGTAGGGGGCCATGATGAAACGCAAGGTCCGGCCGCCGAGATCGACTTCGTCGCCATCACCGACGACCTGGACATTGAAAGGTTCGTTGAGCAGCTGTCCCAAAAAGTTCTGTGCCGGACGCGCACAGTAGACCGGCAGATCCGGGCGCCGCTCCAGAAGGCTGGCGAGCGCTCCGGAGTGGTCCGGTTCGGTGTGGTTGATGACGACCAGGTCGAGTTTGTCGAGACCGACGGTCCTGTCGATCATGGACAGGAACGCCTCGGTGAAGGGCGCCTTGACCGTCTCGATCAGGGCGGTCTTCTTCTCGCCCTTGACGATGTACGAATTGTAGGTCGTGCCATTGTGAGTCGGGAAAAGCTCATCGAATATTTTCAGGTCGGCATGTTTGACTCCGACCCAGTACAGATCGCGACCGATTTCCTGGGGTTGCTCCATAGCGTGTAGACCTTTCCTTTTCGGAGTTGATAACGTTATAATTCAGGCAATGCGAGGACTAAAGATAATACATCCCGGCTGGGCAGGCAACTGCTGTCGGAGGAATCCGGGCGGGGCGGCATGAGCTTTTCTACTCAAAGGCAAAAAAGGCTGATGAGCCGCCGCAGGTTCCTGGCCCTCGGCGTGGGAGGGGCAGCCGCCGGCCTGCTGGCCGACACCTACTGGTACGAGCCGCATGCGTTGCAGGTTGAACGGCTGGTCATCGCCACGGGAGTGAAAGGCGGGACCGTGCGCATGGTGCAGATAAGCGACCTGCACCTGAGTCATTTCAACCCCTATTTCGAAAAGGTTGCCGCACAGGTCGCAGCCCTCAAACCCGACCTGATCGTCCTCACCGGGGATTACCTCGAAGAAGAGCGGAACATCCGCGGCGTCCTGAGCTTCCTGAGACAACTTGACGCACC
>JBFIMV010000279.1:0-4024 GCA_041611575.1 Desulfuromonadales bacterium
ATAAGAAGGTTCAAACCGGAAATACTGATAGTTGCCGCAAAGACACCAAGACGCAAAGCGAATCAAAATATTTTTGAGGTTCACAAACCCAATAAGCCGTGCCTGGTGACTTAGAGACTTGATGGCGACAAACATCTATTTTGGTTTTTGACCCGTTCCCTTGGACGTAGCTGTCGCTCAGTCGATGACCATGACGCTCTGGATGACCACCGGCTCGACTGGCACGTCGTCATGGCCCTCCCGGCTGGTTGTCGCCTGCTGTTCGATGGTGTAGACCACGTCCATGCCGTCGACCACCTTGCCGAAGACCGCGTAGCCGTACATCTCCGGCTTGAGCCCGGCGTTGTCGAGGTCGCGGTTGTCGACCGTGTTGATGAAGAACTGGGCACGGGCGCTGTTGATCTCGGCGGTGCGCGCCATGGCGATGGTGCCGACCTTGTTGCGCAGCTTGTTGGTCGCCTCGTTGACGATTGGTTCGCCGGTCGGCTTCTCCTGCATGTCCGGCGTAAAACCGCCGCCCTGGATCATGAAGCCCTTGATCACCCGGTGAAAGATGGTGCCGTCGTAGTGCCCGGCGCGGGCGTAGGCGGCAAAGTTGGCGACACTGACCGGCGCCTTGGCCGCGTCGAGTTCGAGCAGGATTTCTCCGTGGGACGTCTCCATCTGTACCAGCAGGCTGACACTCATTAGGTCATCACCTCATCTTGTCGTGATCCGGCAGGCAGGCCTGCCGGTGGCGCGGATTATAGGCAAACCCGGCGATCACGGCAAGACCCGTTTGACCTGGTGTCGATCAATTTCGCCCGATCAGGCGCCGAGGCGTGCGGCGATCTGCGTGACATGCCGCCCCTGGAAGCGGGCGATGGCCAGCTCGTTCTGGCTCGGCTGGCGCGCACCGTCGGGGCCGGCCAGGGTCGAGGCGCCATACGGGGTGCCGCCCGAGACCTCTTTCATCTCGACCAGGCGCGGTTCGGAGTAGGGGACGCCGACGATGATCATGCCGTGGTGCAGCAGGGTGGTGTGGAAGCTGGTGATGGTCGTCTCCTGGCCGCCGTGCTGGCTGGCGGTCGAGGTGAAGACGCTGCCGACCTTGCCGACCAGCGCCCCTTTCATCCACAAACCGCCGGTCTGGTCGAGGAAATTGCGCATCTGGGCGCACATGTTGCCGAAGCGGGTCGGCGTGCCGAAGATGATGGCGTCGGCGTCGGCCAGGTCTTCGGGCTTTGCGAGCGGAATCCCGGCAAACGCGGCCCGCGCCTGCTTGGCGCCACTCTTCTCCAGGGCTTCGTCCGGGACCAGCTCAGGGACCTGGAAGAGTTTGACTTCGCTGGCGTCGACTTCGCGGGCGCCGGCGGCGACCGCCTCGGCAAGCTGGTAGACGTGACCATACATGCTGTAAAAAACGACTGCAATACGGGTTGCCATGGTATTACCTCCTTAGCGTTAATCCCCGGTTATGGTTTTTCTCTGCATCCTGCCGCTACCATTGTAACAGCTTGCGGTCTGAATCAAGTCCAGCCAGAATTTTTCCGAAAGGTTGTTAGAATGGTGATGATGAACAGTCAGCAGGAGGTGGTATGCGACATGTCATGCGCAATGTGCTCGGCGGCGGTCTCGCATTGGCGGCCCTCGGCCTGTTGCTCGGCCTGGTTTCAGCTCAATCCTGCCTGCCGCGCACCAGCCTGAAAACCCTGGCCAGCACGGCCGGTGTCAGTCAGGTCCAGGTGCCGCCGGACTTCGTCGTCGACGTGTTCGCCGAGGACCTGGCCGGGCCACGCTTCATTCATTTCGGGACCGACGGGCGGTTGTACGTCGCTGAACGCGGCGCCGGACGCATCCTGGCCCTGGCCGATCGCGACGGCGACGGTCGCGCAGATGAGCCGACGGTCTTCGCTGCGAACCTCGACCGGCCGCACAGCCTGGTGCTGCATAAAGGGGCCTGGTATGTCGGCGTGCCGTCCGGGGTGGTGCGACTGGTGGATGGCGACGCGGACGGCATCGCCGAGGGGCGCACAGTGCTGATCGATGACTATCCGACGGGCGGGCACAGCACGCGCACCGTCGATTTCCTGCCGGACGGTCGCATGGTGGTGTCGGTCGGCTCGAGCTGTAACGTCTGCGATGAGAGTGACCCCCGCCGGGCGGCGGTGGTCGTCTACGATGGGCCGCAGGCGACCGGCGAGCGGGTCTTCGCCAAGGGGCTGCGTAATGCCGTCGGCCTGGCGGTCCATCCGGAGAGCGGCGAGCTGTGGGCGACCAACAACGGCCGCGACCTGCTCGGCGACGATGTGCCGCCCGAAGCGGTTTACATCGTGCGCGACGGCGCCGACTACGGCTGGCCGCGCTGCCACAACGGTACGCTGGTCGATCCCGATTTCGGCGGCCCCGGCGCCTGTGACGGCGTGGCGTTGCCGGTGGTTGACATGCAGGCCCACTCGGCGCCGCTCGGAATGGTCTTCTACACCGGCACGGCCTTCCCCGCTGAGTATCGCGGCGACCTGTTCATCGCCTTCCACGGTTCGTGGAACCGCAGCGTTCCGACCGGCTACAAGGTGGTGCGGCTGCCCCTCGACGGCAGCCGACCGCGCGGCCCCGTGGAGGACTTTGCCAGCGGCTGGCTCGACGCGGAGAAGGGGACAGCGACCGGGCGACCGGTCGGCCTGGCGGTCGGGCCGGACGGGGCGCTCTACGTCAGCGACGACAAGGCCGGCATGGTCTACCGCATCCGGTATGCCGGCCCGTAAGGCACACGACCTGCTTATTTCATCGCTTTGATCATCAGCTCGAAATCCTCGAGCAGCGCCTGCAGGTCCTCTTCATGTTCCACCTCCTGCTCGAGAATCTGCAGGGCGATGTTGTAGGTGACCGGGTCCTTGTCGCGGGTCATTTCCATCAGCTTGTGGTAGACGCCGATGGCGCACTGCTCGCCGCGGATGTTCTGCTCGAGGAGGGTCTTGACGAAGGCGTCGGTCGGCGCCTCGTAGGTGCAGTTCGTCAACTTGAACCAGTCGCGCGGGTCGGCGATCGGTTCCCCGCCGAGCTGGATGATCCGCCCGGTGACGAGCAGGGCGTGGTTGAGCTCTTCGACGGCGTGCTGCTCCAGTTCGGCGATCACCGCGTCCTTCATCGGCCCCTTGGCGATCTTCGCTCCGGTCCAGTACTGGTAGTAGGCGAGCCATTCATCGGCGTAGGCCCTGCGCAGGACAGTCAGCACCTCGTTGACGTCCAGTCCGACAATCTCACGTCCCCTGGTTCCCATAATGATCTCCTTGTGTGATGAGCGATGCTTGAAAACAGACTCAAGCATACCTGCATCTGGCCGTTTTTCCAGTCGCGGCTTGTGCCGGGCGGTCTGCGGGGATGTTGTCTAGATGAATTGGATCAGCAGGGCGACGAGGGGGAGGGTGATGAAGGCGAGCACGATGCCGAAGCCGGCCATGGCGACGGCGAGCTCGACCTCCAGCCCGGCTGCTGCGGCCAGGGCGCAGGCGGTGACCATGGGTGGCATGCCGGCCTCGAAGACAGCGATGTCCGCCGCGAGGCTGGTGAAGCCGAGCAGGCGGCAGCCGAGCAGCGCCACCAGGGGGGCGGCCACCAGCTTGATACCGAGGCCGGCGCCGAGCGGGCCGAGGGTGGTCGGCTGCAGGCGCAGTTTCAGCTGGAAGCCGATGGCGGTCATCACCAGGGCGGTGAGCGCCCCGCCGAGATTCTGCAGGGTGTCGACGATGATCTGCGGGTAAGGCCACTGGCGCAGTGCCAGGCCGATCAGCAGGGCTGTGGTCGGCGGGAAGAGCAGGGCGCGCTTGATGATTACCGCGACGCCGGTGCGCTCGCCGCTGTAGAGGGAGAGGATCACCGCGCCGTAGGTGGCGAAGATCAGCATGGTGCCGAACTGGTCGTAGAGGATCAGGTGGGGGATGCCGGCCTCACCGAAGAAGGCGTTGACCATCGGCACGCCCATGAATGACGTGTTGCCGACCGGGACGACCAGCAGCAGGACACCGGTAGCGGCGCGCGACCAGTG
>JBFIMV010000280.1:0-4021 GCA_041611575.1 Desulfuromonadales bacterium
TACTAAACTAAGGGCACATAAGCAATAGACAGGCCGGGCAGCAATGCCCGGCCTGTCTGTTTTCTATGTCATTATAGAGAAGGAGCAGCCTCGCAATAAGCTCAGTTGGCCAGAGAACCGTTATGCACTGGTCAGAATAGGATGAGACAATGACTGCACGTGGAAACCTCGGTAAGGCCTTTGAGATGGAACGGAGGGTGGCGACCAGTCATCAATGTCGGGAGATCATGAACTTTCAAAGGACGCTCCAGCAAAGAGATGATGTGCCTTTACATTCTACTTAGTGATCGTCCCAGTTATTAGTCAGTAAAATACTTCTTGTACAGCTTCTGCCGCCGATGCTCCTTCTCCTCGGGGGGAAGGTTGCGCAGTTGATAAAGTTCTTCCTTGAGACGCTCCTGGTCGCGCGGCGGCAGGTCGCTGAACTTGCGATAGGTGCCGCGCAACCGGTCACGATCCTTGGGATCCATATCCTGCCACCTCTGGAACTTTTTCTGGAGTTTCTGCCTGTCCTCCGGCGGCAGCTGACGGTACTTATGCCAGCGTTGGCGCAGCTGCTCCTGCTGGTTCTGCGGCAGGTTCTGGAATATCTCGTGGCGGTCATGCAGCATCTGCCGTTCGCTTGGCGGCAGGCTCTGCCACCATTGCATCAGGTCACCGTTCTGTTGGTCGACATGACGATTGTATCTGTTGTCCTTGTCTTTTTTGGCAAAGGCTTCGGGTATCACCGGTCCGAGACCGATGCCGAACAGAACCAGGAAGCAGCAGGTGAGCAGGGACAGGCGGCTGGCAGGCATGTCAAACTCCTTCAATCTGGCGCAGTAACTCCAGTTCCTTGAGCAGCTCAATATCGTTCAGAAAATCGATGTCAGGCATGGCCTCCTCCAAGCTGACGGTGTTGTTCGCAGCCGTCTGTACGGGTTGAGGCTGAGGTTGCAGGTCAGGCTGTGACGGCCAGATGGACAGGGTGACGACCAGGGCAATAGCCGCGACGGCCGAGCCGCCAACAACCGGCAGCCAGGGAATCCTGCGTCGCTCCAGTCGTTCGCTGACACGGGCGGCCATGCGCGTGCCGGCGGCCGGGTCTGCCACCTGCGACAGGTTCGGCAGGGCATCCATATCCTGCCGCAGGGCGGCGAAGCGCTCCTGGCAGCTGCGGCAGTCGTTAAAATGCTGCAGTTCGGGCGCTGCGGGCGGAATCTCTCCGTAATAGTGGAGGGTCAGGTCCTGGTCGCTCAGGCAGTTGATGTTCTTCATAGCGGGTCCTCTCGAAATTCGGCGAGCTCCAGTCGCAGCGTCGTGACGGCCCGGTGCAGGTGCGATTTGACCGTGCCGGTTTCCAGCCCGAGATGATCGGCGATCTCCTGCAGGGCGAGCCCTTCATGATGGCGCAGGGTGAATATCACCCGTTGCCGCGGTGACAGCTTGTTCAACCCCCGGCGCAGCATTTTCATGGCCTCCTTCGACTGGTACTTGCGCCCCGGGTTGTCACGGGTGTCGCTGGCCAGCTCAACCGGGTCGGGCGCGTCGTTGTCGGCCCGGAAAAAGAAGAGCTTGCGCTTGAGCCGTTCTCGCCGCAGGTGGTCGATGGCCAGCCGGGTCGTGGTGCGGTAAAGCCAGGTGCTGACCAGGCTGTCGCCGCGAAAATCGGGGAGGGCGCGGTGCAGACGCAGGAAAGCCTCTTGTACCAGGTCCTCGGCCTCCTCGCGGTTGCCGACCAGTCGCCAGGCGAGGCCGAGAATCCTGCCGGTCTGCTCTTTGACGAGGCGCTCGAAGCTTTGACTGTCTCCGGCGCGGATCCTGTCCAATAACGCCTGTTCATCGGGATCGACCATTCTCTGAGGGTAGCTGCTCACCGGCAGGCTGTCAACGATTGCTGTCGTGGCAGAAAACACGCTTCGCTCCTCTTTGTCCCACCGGCTTCTTTGCTGATTTAGACGGTTCTGGTTGAGATTGGTTTACGCTTAAGATTAACGTAAAGACGCGAAGGCGCAAAGAATGTTCCTTTTGCGAAGCGCAAGGCGTTAATGCTTGATCTTTAACCATAAAGAAACTTTTGCCACCAAGGCACCAAGGCACCAAGGTACAAAGATAAACAAGTGTATTTTGGTTCAAAAACTTAAAGCCGTTCTTGGTGTCTTGGAGACTTGGTGGCAATTTCTGGTTTAGTCGTGTTTGCTTCGCGCCTTTGCGTCTTTGCGTTAGAATGGTTTTCCTCTATCACTACGAAGACAAGGACAAACTATGCCTGATCAACATGTGGAAAAAATCCGCTGGGACCTGTCGCCCTTGTATGCAGGCCCGGATGACCTGCAGGTCACAGATGACCTGACGACGGTGCAAGAACTGGCCGTTCAGTTCAGGGCGGCCTATCATGGGCAGATCAGCGGCTCCGGTCTCTCTCCGGCAACCTTGAGTGCTGCCCTGCGGCAGTATGAAGCGCTGCAACGGAGAGTCCTCAAACCGTATCTGTATGCGCAACTGCTCTTCTCTGCGGACAGTGCCAACCAGAAACATGTGCGCCTGCTCGCCCGAGTCCGCGAAGCCTGGCAGGCGATGCATGATCAAACGCTCTTCTTTGAACTCGAACTGCTACAGGTCGATGATGAGAGGTTCAGTTCGCTCGTCGGGCATGCCGAGGTCGCCCCGTATGCCCATTACCTGGCAGTCATCAGGGCCCATGCGCCTTACGCGCTCAGCGAACCGGTGGAGCAGGCCCTCAAGCGCAAGGACCTCTCCGGCCGCGAGGCGTTCGTCCAGCTGTTTGACGAGCTGACCTCAAGCCTGGTTTACTCGTTTCATTTTCCGGGGGAGGAGGCGGCACGGGACGCCACCGGCGAGGAGTTGCTGGCCCTGCTCTATCATCCGGAGCGCACCGTGAGGGAGGCGGCCTTTGCCACCTTTCTCGAGAAACACGGCGAGCATGCACTGGTGCTGAGCAGCTGCTTCAACAACATCTTGCTCGATCATGGCAAGGAGGCCGATCTCCGCAGGTACCCGGACCTGATGACGCCGACGCATCTCGACAATGAGACCGTTCCCGAGATCGTCGAGCAGCTGCTGGCCGTCAGCGAAGCCCACTATCCTCTGGCGCAGGAGTATTTCGAACTCAAGCGGCGCCTGCTCGGGCTGGACCGGTTGAAAAATACCGATCTGTATGCGCCGGTGATTGCCGACAGCCGAACTTACGGTTTTGATGAAGCCCTGGAACTCGTGCTGCAGGCGTTTCGCGACTTTGACCCGCAACTGGCCGGGATCGCTGAGCGGCTGGTCGTGAGCGGGCGGGTCGATGTCGCTCCGCGTGCCGGAAAAACCGGCGGGGCCTTCTGCATGGGGCTCTACCCTGGAGCGGAACCCTACGTGCTGCTGAATTTCACTGGAACCCTGAGGGATGTTTCAACCCTGGCGCATGAGCTGGGCCATGCCGCGCACTATGCCCTGGCAAGCGAGCAGAACCTCATGCATTACCACCCGGTCCTGCCGTTGGCCGAGACGACGAGCGTCTTTGCCGAGATGCTCCTGACCCGTGCCCTGCTCGAGCGGGAGCCGGACCGGCAGGTCAAGATCGCCCTGCTCTGTGCCAAGATCGAGGAGATCATCGCCACGACCTTCCGGCAGACAGCCCTGACGCGTTTCGAGCAGGCGGCCCACGCCCGGCGCGGACGGGAACTGCTGGCGACGGATGACTTGTGCGAGCTGTGGCTGGCGGAGAATGCCAAGCTTCTGGGTGATGATATCGAGATGATCCCTGCCTACCGCTGGGGGTGGAGCTACATCAGCCATTTCATCCATGCGCGCTTCTATTGTTTCTCCTACGTCTTCGGCGAGCTGCTGGTGCTGGCGCTCTACCAGAAGTACAAAGCAGAAGGAACAAAATTCGTGCCGGCCTACCGTCGTCTGTTGAGTGCCGGAGGGTCGGAGAGCCCGACCACGCTTCTTGAGCCGTTGGGCGTCGATCTTCGCGACCCGGAGTTCTGGGGGCTGGGGTATGCGCTGGTTCGGGGTTTGCTGGGGGAATTGA
>JBFIMV010000281.1:0-4004 GCA_041611575.1 Desulfuromonadales bacterium
CTCGCCCATCGGGGATACGTCATGGAGAACGGCCGCATCACGCTCAGTGACTCGGCAGAGAATCTGCTGGATAATGAACAGGTGCGCCAGGCTTACCTGGGTCTTTAGACGTCTGTTTGAAAGTAAGGAATAGGGGGAAGGTGCGCATGGCATCTTCCCCCATTTTCTAGTTGCGTGCCTCGTAAAGCGAGTTACTTCCCGGGCCCGTCCAGAATATCGCCGAGGAAATCGAGAAAACCTTCCGCCAATGCCTCGACATCGACACCGAAAAACAGGTTGGCGATGAGCAGGGCAAGCAGAAGCAGGACTATTGGCAGAGCAATCGGTTTCATAGTTCCTCTTTGTTTGAGTAATTATAACGGGGACTTCTCAGATTTCCAGTCAGGATGTCTTGCTGTGACGATTTTTCCTGTTGGAGTTGTGAATAATGCAAAAAAAGCATAGACATGCATAAGATATATAAGTAATACTAACTTAACTTAAATAAATATAAATAAATATAGTTAAGTATAATTACACTTAATATGTAATTGGAAAACTCATCGTCGCGCAGAATTGTCGAATCAGTTCTTCGATAAACGGATCATTCTCACTGCCTTGAGATGTTTCGTCGGGGCCAGTGAGTGCCGTCGCCTCGCCGGAGAAAGAATTTGACAAAGAGTGAACCGCTTCTTATAGTGACATCCGTTTGTCGGGACGGTCTCGACCTCCCCGGAAAAGCTTACATCCTGCGGATTGAGGTGATATATGAGCAAGACGTTCAAGGTGGCGGTTCTGCCGGGTGACGGCATAGGCCCGGAAGTCATGGCCGAGGCCATGAAGGTGCTGGATGCCGTCCAGACAGGTTACGGTGTGACATTCGAGCGCACGTTCGCCAACGTCGGCGGTGCCGGCATCGACAACGAAGGCAAAGCCCTGCCGCAGAAGACCGTTGACGTCTGCAAGGCTTCTGACGCCATCCTGTTCGGATCCGTCGGCGGCCCGAAATGGGAAAACCTGCCGCCGGACGAGCAGCCCGAGCGCGGTGCGCTCCTGCCGTTGCGCAAGATCTTCGGCCTCTTCTGCAACCTGCGGCCGGCGATCATCTTCCCGGCCCTGACCGGCAATTCGTCGCTCAAGCCGGAGATCATCGAAGGCGGCTTCGATCTGCTGGTGGTCAGGGAGCTGACCGGTGGTATCTACTTCGCCCAGCCCAAGGGGATCGAAGGCGAGGGGCCGCAACGCAAGGGCTTCGATACCATGCTCTATCACGATTACGAGATAGAGCGAATTTCCCACATCGCCTTCCAGGCCGCTCAAAAGCGGGACGGCAGGGTCTGTTCCATCGACAAGGCCAACGTCCTCTCGACGTCGGTCCTCTGGCGCGAGGTGGTCGAACGCGTGGCGAAGCAGTATCCCGATGTCAAGCTCTCCCACATGTACGTTGATAACGCCGCGATGCAGCTCTGTCGCTGGCCGAAGCAGTTCGACGTCATGCTCTGCGGCAACATGTTCGGTGATATACTGTCGGATGAAGCCGCCATGCTGACCGGTTCCCTGGGCATGCTGCCCTCGGCGTCGCTCGCGGAAGGATCGTTCGGCATGTACGAACCGTCGGGCGGCAGCGCCCCGGACATCGCAGGGCAGGGGATCGCCAATCCGATCGCCCAGATTCTTTCGGCCGGGATGATGCTGCGTTACTCCTTCGGCCTGATCGATGCGGCCGATGCCATTGATCAGGCCGTGCGCAAGGTCCTCGACCAGGGGCTGCGCACCCGCGATATCTATCAGGACAAAGCGGGGGAGAAGCTGGTCAACACCAGGGAGATGGGTGACGCGATCGTCGCGAACCTTTAAGCTCTCAAGTCACATTTCCAGAAGGAAGAAAAGGAATTGGAACAATGAAAGTCGGTATCGTCGGTTGGCGCGGGATGGTCGGCTCGGTCCTCATGCAGCGCATGCAGGAGGAAAACGATTTCGCCGGCATCGAACCGGTTTTTTTCTCCACGTCCCAGGCGGGTCAGGATGCACCGATGGGCGCCGGCAAGCTCAAGAATGCCGACGACCTCGCAGAACTCGCCAAGCTCGACGTGATCCTCACCTGCCAGGGGGGCGATTACACCAAGGCGGTCCATCCGGCGCTGCGCAAGTCCGGCTGGAACGGCTACTGGATCGACGCCGCCAGCACGCTGCGCATGGAGAAGGATGCGGTCATCATCCTCGACCCGGTCAACCGCAACGTCATTGACGCTGCGCTGGCCAACGGTCAGAAGGATTTCATCGGCGGCAACTGCACCGTCAGCCTGATGCTCATGGCCCTCGGCGGCCTGTTCCGTGCCGGCCTGGTCGAGTGGGTCTCGTCGATGACCTACCAGGCAGCGTCCGGCGCCGGCGCACCGAACATGCGTGAACTCCTCGAGCAGATGGGCGTGCTGAATGCCAGTGTTGCGTCACTGCTTGCCGTCCCCGGTTCGGCGATTCTCGAAATCGATCGCGACGTGACAGCCTGCCTGCGCGGCGACTCCATACCGAAGAAGGAGTTCGGCTTCCCGCTGGCCGGCAGCCTGCTCCCCTGGATCGATCGCGAGGTCGAAGACGGCCAGAGCCGTGAAGAATGGAAGGGGTATGCCGAGACCAACAAGATCCTCGGCACGACCGTGCCGATTCCTGTGGATGGCATCTGTGTCCGGGTCGGCGCCATGCGCTGCCACAGCCAGGCTGTGACCGTCAAGCTGAAAAAGGATGTGTCGATTGCCGAGGTCGAGTCGCTGATCGCCAACGACAACGACTGGGTCAAGCTCATCCCCAACACCAAGGCGGATTCACTGGCCGGGCTCACCCCCACGGCGGTTTCCGGGACCCTGGCAATCCCGGTCGGGCGTGTCCGCAAGATGAAGCTCGGTCCCGAGTACGTCTCGGCGTTCACCTGCGGCGACCAGCTCCTCTGGGGGGCGGCCGAACCGCTGCGGCGCATGCTGCGCATCCTTCTGGAGAAATGACCATGACATCGCGTGCGGGGCGTTGCGCCCTCCACGATGTTCTGATTTGTTCGCATTGATGCGGGGGGCCTGAAGAGGCCCCCCGCACGCTTTGGGTCAGCATGATGTGGCAAGACGAGACTGAAAAAGGGCTGTTCACGCCCGGTGATGGGCTGCTGCACGACCTCGATCCGCGGTTGAAGGTCGTGGCCTGCCTGCTGCTCGTGATGTTGACGTTCTCCTCTGTCAACTGGGTCTCACTGGTCTTGGTTGCCCTGGCATTGACAGGCGCGACCCTTTTCTCCGGCCTGACATTGCAACCCTGGTTGCGTGCCAGCTGGGGGCTGCGCTGGCTGCTGCTGTTTACCCTGCTGATGCATCTGCTCATGTCGCCCGGCCGCACCCTGTGGGGGACGACATGGCTCTCCCTTGACGGTTTGCTCGCCGGTCTGCGGGTCGACCTGCAGATTGTTCTGGCGCTGTTCGCCGCCCAGTTGCTGACCCGGACCACGACGGCAGAAGATCTCGCCCGCACGTTCGGCTGGTTTCTGTCCCCCCTGGAGCGATGCGGCTGTCGGGTCGAGGAGTGGCGCGTGCTCATGCTGCGCGCCATACAGTTCCTGCCCATCGTACGCTCCGAGGTGCAGGCGACCGATACGACCGCCATGCCGGCCTCTTCCGGCAAACTCTCCGGGCGGTGGGATGCCTGGTCCGAGCGGCTTGAGGGCCTGCTCCTGCGCCTGGTAGAGCGGGGTGACGTCCAGGCCAGGGAGCTGGCCGCTGCTGAGCCTGACGTCGGGCCCGAACCGGGATTGCCGCCGTTGTTCCCTCCTGCGGCACGAGAGACGGTATTCCTTGCCGCCCTCGTGTCGCTGGTCCTGCTCTGCCGGTTGACAGGTTAAGGTCATGCGCACGATCCTCCTCCGCATCGAATATGACGGCACCCGCTACGCCGGCTGGCAGATCCAGAAGAACGGCCTCGGCGTACAGGGCATCGTCGAGGCGGCGCTGACGCAGGTTGTGGGTCATGCGGTCCGAATCCACTCC
>JBFIMV010000282.1:0-3981 GCA_041611575.1 Desulfuromonadales bacterium
CGGCCGCCTCGCGGGCAACCGGCAGGTCCGAGGTGCCAGCGCAGATCACAAGGACCTTGCCGCGGCCGAGGTCCTCGAAGGGCTTGCGCCGCAAGGCGAAGGTGCTTGAGACCGGATCATATGTGCCATCGGGGTGGTGTTTTGACAGGATGTCGGCCTTTTCGCCGGAGATCCTTGTGACCAGTACGTTGTCACCATGTGCGGCCATGCGCTCAACAATAGTGACAATCTGCTCGGCTGTCTTCGACTCGCCGAGGACCACCTCGGGCACCCCTTGGCGCAACGCGCGGTGATGGTCGATCATCGCCACGCCCGCATCCTCGAAGGGGAGTTTGCTCAGGCGCTCTAGCCCTTCATCGACACTTAGGTCCCCCGATCGGACGGCTGACAATAAATGCTTCAAATCGTTGAGGTCCATGATGATCTCCGAGCGCCCCTCCCAGAAAAAAACATGTTAGCATTCTCTTCCGCTTTTTCAAACTGTTCATCGCTGTCAACGGATGGTTTGTCAATGATTTTCGCGGCAATTTCTTGGTGGACGGATATCGATATGATGTGGGAAAAGCGAGAGAGTCCGCAATGTCCTGAAATATGAGCAGTCCCGGGCGGGTGGAATGCTTATTGCACTAACCAGGTTGATAAATAAACGTTTTTTCTCAGCCTTCATGAGGTGGATGATGACGACGACCGGGCGCAGGATAAAACATTCAAGAGCGATACCGCTGCTGTTCGTGTTGGTCGGCCTGCTTGGCCTTGCCGACGCACAGGCTATGGGGATGGGTGGGTTCGGCGGCGCACCCGGGCAGGCGGTCGAACCGACCCTGGTCATTGAAAAGGGTCCGCTGACTTCGCCGCTGCGCGTCGATATCAATCCCTGGCACCGGTTTGGCAACACGCTTTTGGTGACCGATCATTTCGATAAAGCGGTCTACAGCGTCGACCGTGAAAATGCGGACCAGGTTACCAGGCTCTTTACCATCGATGGCCATCCGATGGCCCTGGCGAGCGCCGGCCCCCTGGTGTTCGTCGGCAACCGCAGCCTCGGTCGGATCCAGGTCTACCGTTTGAATGGCAAGTTGCTGCGCACCTATGCTGCGTCTGAGCCGATGCTCCCCAGGGACATGGCCATTGATATCAGGGGCCGTCGTCTGGCTGTAGTGGACGGTTTGTCACGGACCGTCAAACTCTTCAACTTTCGTGGGCGGCAGGTCGGTACGATTGATGGTTTCGGTGATCTCTACGAACCGCAGGGTGTCGCCATCGAGAGTCGCAGCCGCAAACTGGTCGTCACCGACTTCGGTGACCCGCGGCTCGGGGTCGATCCGAGCCTGCAGGTGTTCGACCGTTCCGGGGCGCGTTTGCTGAAAATTTCCGGTAAAGACAGCTTTTCGAGTCCTCGAGGCGTCGCGGTCTCGCGCGACCGGATCTTCATGGTCGATGCCCTGCGCGGGCAAGTCCTGGTCTTTGACCTGGCGACCGGTTCACCGCTGGGCAGTCTCGGTCGTTTCGGAGCCGGAGAGGGGGAGCTTTTCGTCCCTTCGGATGTCGCCTATGACAGGACGACTGGGAAAATTTTTGTTACCAGCCGGCGGCAGGGGAGAGTGATCGCCCTTGATGCCCGAACATATTGAGGGAGGAGGTGTCCCTGTGATAACGCGTCAACCATCCTTCATGATCTTGCTGGTCGCCATGGCTCTGTTCGGTTTGTTTCTGATGCCTGGATCTGCGGTTGCTCTCAGCGACAAGCATGCCAGCTGTGACTATTGCCACAACCTGCACGGCGGGCCGGGCAACAACCTTCTGAACCAGCCGAACCAGAGTGATCACGTCCTGCTGGTCGAGGTGGTCTGCAGCAACTGCCATGACGCCATCGATCCGCCGATCGCCAGCGCGCCCCAGGTCCTGTCGCACAACGAGACACGCGGTTTCGGCGACTGGCGCTACATCAGCTGCCGCGAGTGCCATGACCCCCACGATGACCAGGCCAACGCCTTCGGCGGTGTCAACCTGAAGATGGTCGGATTCAAACTCGACCCGGCCAATCTCGGCAGCGGTTTCGCCACAGCCCGCATTCGCCGCATCGACAATGACAACCGCAGCCACTCGGCGGCCGGCACGATCACAACTGTGCGCTACGAGAACGCCGGGCCGGCAACCTGGGACTTTGCCGTCGGCGCCAGTGACAGCCATGTCTGCGAGGTCTGCCACAGTACGGAGGATTTCTCCGATCACGAGGGTAACGGCGATGTGCGTGGGACCGACTGTACAGCCTGCCACGCCCATGGCGGCGGTTTCGACAGGCCCTGAGTCTCGAAACACCTGAACGCAAAGCGCCCCTGTTCCGATCGGAGCAGGGGCGCTTTAGTATTTGCGACGGCCAGAGACAGTGGTGATTGCCGGCATGTTGAACCAAAGTGCCGGCGTGGTATCAGTCCGTCAGCAGAAAGACAGCCAGCACGAAGCCCCCCGCCAGTCCCAGCAGGATAAGCCAGGAGACCAGGCTGGTCTTGGCTTTCTCCTGGCGGGTCGTTGTGGCGCCCCGGGTTTCATTGACTTTGCGTGCCATGCCCCGCGAAGAAGCGACGAACACGACCACCCCGATAACCCCGGCCAGCAGGTAGCCCCAGACCTCGGCGAGACCAGCACCCGGCTGGCGGTTGAGCACGAAGATGGCGCCGGGAAAGCCGACCACGGCGAGCAGGCCGCCGATGAGTTTGCCGAGCATGTACGGCAGGACTTTGAGTTCCGTCCTGGCCTGATCTTTTGTCTGTCCCATGAGAAGCTCCTGTTTCCCCGAGGGCACATACCCTCGTAACTATCCGATCGAAGATCTGCTCACCGAAGTGTCCCGGTTTGAACGGGTGGCCTGACATAAACCTGTGATGATCATCGGGACGCTGCCGTTCCCAGAAGAATGTTGGCGATCCGGTTGAACGGTTCTGGTACCCCTGCGGCGGAGAGGCTTTCACGTGACAGCTTCTCCACGTCATCGTTCATCCCGGCAAAGACCTTGTCCGCATAGTCCTGCATTTGCCCTGGTGTGCCGAACGCCGCGATTTGAGGGACTTCAGCCGCGCTGTCGAGACCCTTCTTCATGATGTCGAGTATACTGACCTGTACGTCTCTTACCCCCTTGGCCTGAACCCACTTCTTCACGGAACTCACGGCGAGCCTCTTGCTCTCGCGATAATAGTCCTCCATCAAGTCGTCAGTCACTTTGTATCCCGGCTTGACCAACGCGTTTGCGATGAGGAAGCGCTCGATCTCCGGAACGATCAGGTGGTCCTTGATATTCTGCCAGACCCAGGCTTCCGCCATATGATACTTGACCCATCCGGCTTGCTCCGAGAGGTAGTCCTCGGCTTTTTTCGAGAGCCTCGACAAACTGCGGGATTCCTCCCGGAGATGGTCGATGGCCGCCGCCAGATTTTTTGATTCCTCCAGGCGAGAGGCTTTTTCGCGTGTCTCAGATGCATTCTTTGCAGTCTGCTGCGTCTTGTCGCGTGTCTGCCGAATCCTGTCCCGCATCTGGCCAAGCGAGTCTAGTCGTTCACTGACGCCATCAGGCAGGGCCGGAAGAGGTGGTCGCAGGAACAGGTCGGGGCCGTCTGTCGGGTAGACAGATAACGGCCTTGGCTGGGTGCGGGGGTCGGTGATGGTGATCGTCCAGGGGATTTCGGCGCGTTCGGAGTTGCGAGGAATCCGTTGTGTCTCAGGGACGAGCTTGGCGCGATCGATGATCAGGAGTTCTTCCGGCAGGGAGACGCTTAGCCATGCATAAATCCGCGTACGCACGCGATCGATTTCGTCTCTGATCCGATCCTTTTTCCCTGAAAGGGCGAAAGCGGTTTCGTACACCATGAGAATTCTCTGCTTCTCTGCTGATGTTTGGCTCAGGAGGTTTCGGTGCTGCCAATGCAGCGTGTCGAGATCGGTTTGATAGCCGGAAGAGGCAAAGGATTTCAAGCGTCTTTCGTGGAA
>JBFIMV010000283.1:0-3975 GCA_041611575.1 Desulfuromonadales bacterium
CACCTCCCCGGTCAGGGCCACGGAAACCGCCAACCCCGGAGCGGTAAAGACCCGGCCGACGGTCGCCTCGCCGGTGGAGCGGCTCAAGAGCTCCGTTCCCGTGCGGTCGAGGCTGACCACCCGCCCGGCGGTTGAGTGAGTGGGCGGGTCCTGCGGCAGATAATCGACGGCCGTGGCGAAATAGAGGTTGCCGGCCGCGTCGAAGGACGGGGTGTCCCAGACCTGCTCGCCGGGAGCCAACGGGTAGCTCCAGAGCAGCCGCCCGCCGTCCGGCAGGATCTCGACGGCGTAGACGGCGTAATTGCCGTTGTTGTCGGCGTGCTCGACACCGCCGGTGCCGAAGACCGCCACCCGGCCTCGGACCGCCACACCGGCGCCGATCGGTTCTGCCGCCCCGGCCGGCACAACGAAGGCCGGGGCGTCGCCGAGGGGCTGACCGTTGCCGAGATCGAGGGCCCAGAGCCGCCCGGCCATGTCGCCGAAGAGCAGGGTATCGTCAACGCCGTCGCCGGTGCGGTCCATCAGGACCGGGACCGCCGGCGTGGCGTTCTCAACCGGAGACAGCTCGTCGTAGGCGGCGCTGAACTGCCAGAGAAGTTCTCCGGTGGGTGCATCGAGGGCACCGGCCTGGACGCCGCTGCCGCCTTTTTCGTCAGAGAAGTCGGCGGTCAGGTAGAGGGTCGGCTGGCGACCCCTGCCGCCCGGGGTCAGGGTGACGCCTCGGCTGAGCCCCATGCCGTCGCCGGGCAGCAGGCATTCCCAGAGGAGCACGGGCCGGTAGGGATCGCTGACATCAAAGACGAACAGGCAGCTTTGGCGGGACGCGGCGATGGTCCCGGTTGCCGCCAGCAGGGTGCGCCAGTGGCGGCGGCCGTCAGCGCTGAGCGCGACGAAGGCCTCGACGGCGACCGGTGAGCCGTCCACATGAAGACGAGACACCGCAGAGCTGGCGGGCTGTGGCTGGTCCTTCAGGTGCGGCAGGAAGCTTCCCGGCAGGTAGCCCCAGAGCTCGGTCCCGCCGAGCGGGTCATCGACCAGGTAGGCACCGCCGTCGTCGTTCCAGCGTGCGGCGAGAAAGGCATGCAGCAAGCCGTCCTCGGCGCCGAGATAGATGACCCGGTCGCGCTCGGCGCGGGTGGCCGGGCTGCGGCCGACCAAAAGCGGCGAGGAGCGGCTGAAGGCGCCGAGCCGACAGGGGGCATCGAGGTTTCCGGCGGGCTTCTGCGAAGAGGTGCCCATACGGCCGCGCAGGGTGTGCAGCAGCTGCGCGGCCAATCCCTCCGTGGTCATGCCGAGGGCGCCCTGCAGCCTGCCTGCTTCGGCCGCCGTCAGCGACACGACCAGGCCGCCGAGGTTGGTGAACAGGCTGCGGTAGAGGTTGTCGCGGTCGATGCGGGAAGGCGGGTCGCTCAGAGATGTCACGCCGGGTGCGCTGCCGGTGCCCGGCAGGGGGACCCTTTCCGCGGCATCCCAGAGGACGTTGGGGATGGTGCCGTTGATGTCGATCGCCCGCAGATGCCCCTGCCGCCAGGGTTCGTCGAAGCTGGCGACGTAGAGCACGCCGTCGTCGACGATGGGCGAGGTGGTGACGTACTCGCCCGCTCGCCCGTTCGCCGTTGCGTTGGCATGCGGCAGGCAGAGACAGGCCGCCAGAGCGATCCATGTGCCATAACGCGTCATGCGTCCCTCCTCCCGGCGTGTGTCCGGGTCCTCATGGTTTCACGGTATAGGTGCTGACCGGCAGCTGGTCGGGGTCGATGGCTCCGGTCGTCGATTCCCCGGTCCTGCCGCTACGGTTTGTGTTCCAGGCTGCTCCCGTTGGATCGAGTCCGCAGAGTGCCTCGACCAGGGTTTCGTCCCCCAGGGGGCTGCGGGCGCGGGCGAGTACGTAAATCTTCAGGTCGTTGTCCCTGGCCGGGTCGTCGTCGCCGTCCGCGTTGTCGCGAAGGAAGATTTCCACGGGCAGCCCGTTGCTTTCGGTCGTCCAGGCGGGGGTGCCCGGATATCGGTCCGCAGCGCCGCCGATCAGCCGGTCCTGCCAGCCGCCACTGTCGCGGTAATCGCCGGCCAGCCGGTGCCTGGCCCACTCGATTCCGGCCTGGGCCGCCCAGAAGGCCCGGTCGCGACCGGCGGCCGCGGTCGCCACGCGCGACGACTGCCAGACCTTATCGGCCAGGGTGTGCGCCAGGGTGAGCAGCATCGTCAGCAGCAGCACGACGTTGACCAGGGCCATCCCCCGTTCACGGCAGGCCATGGTTCTTCACCTCCACCAGTTGCGACACGCTCACGCGCCGGTAATGATCGCCGTAAGGCCCGTACACGCGGTTGCCCAGCGGGTAGCTGGCCGTGGAGGTGTAGCCGCGGTCAGCACGCAGGTCGCGCACCAGCAGGCTGACCCGCACCCCGCGGATCTGTACCGCGTCGCCCGGCGCATTGCTCAGGCTGCCGTCGGCCAGCAGGTACTCGAACTGCAGGCCGTCGACCGCGTCGTCGAGGATGTCGCGGCTGGTGAAGTCGTCGCGCCGCAGGCGGCCGCTGCCGGCGAAGGGCTCGAGGCTGTAGGCATGGGCGCGCACGCCGAGGACCTCGGTTCCTTGAGGTGCCGCCTGCTCCAGGGGAGCTGCCAGGTAAAGCGGCAGGTCGTCCGACTGCACGGCGTAGCAGCGTTTGTGGTTTTCGAGGACCAGGTGGCTGATCGCCTCGGGCGCCGGCTGCAGCTCCCGCGACGAGCCCGGATGGCGGTTCGGCCTGCGATTGAGCAGCAGGCTGGTCTCGCCGGGTAGCGCGTCGCTCGCCACCCGCAGCGGCGGATCGAAGGAGACCGCCTTGATCAGCGTCAGGCCGTCGTCGCCGTGGGGCACGTCCTGCGGCAGCAGGGCGCCGGCGAGGGTTTGCAGCGGATCACCGGCCAGGCTGTCGCGCACCAGGGCGAGGGCGCCCCCGCCGGGGACGCGCGGTGTCGGGCCGACGAGGAAGGCGGCCTCGGCAATATCTGCGGCGACGAAACGCAGCAGGCGTTCAGCGCGGTCCTGCAGGTCGTTGCGGGCGATCTCTGCCAGGATCCGCGCCTGGTAGCCGACGAACATGTCGAGCAGCAGGGTGCCGAGCATCGCGGCAATCGCCATGGCCACCACCAGCTCGACCAGGGTCATGCCCAGCGCCGTGTCACGCTTCACGGCGCCGACCGGATGGTCTGCAACTGGTAGCGATGGCTGCGGCCGTGGCTTTCCCAGTGCGCGGTGACGGTCAGGCGGCTCTGGCCGGGACGCGGCGTGTTGTCCTCGACCTCGCGTTGCAGTTCAATCGCCTCCAGCTGCAACGGGTCGCTGTCGATCATCGACAGGCTGGCGTATGCGATCACCTGGAGTTCGGCCATCACCTGGCCGGCCAGGCGCCGTGCCTGACCGTGGAGGTCCAGGCCGTTATTGGCCTGCAGGTTGGAGATCAACAGGGGGACGAGCCCCATGCTGGCCACCAGGAAGATCACCAGGGAAACCATGACCTCGACCAACGTAAAGCCTTTTGTGCCAGCTCCTCTCCTCTGCATGCTGTGTCCCTCCTTTTCATCGATATGACATGACATATGTTTCAACCGAGTTGCCCCTGGTCGGCCAGGCTGATGTAGCGGCCGTTGCCGATGATGATATGGTCGAGCACCCGCACCCCCATGAGTACCCCGGCCTCGCGCAGGCGGGCCGTCAGCTCCAGGTCTTCGCGGCTCGGCGTCGGGTCGCCCGAAGGGTGATTGTGGACGAACAGCACCGCCGCCGCCGACTCGCGCACCACCGGCTGGAACACCTCGCGCGGGTGGACGATGCTGGCGTTGAGGCTGCCTTCCGACACCTGGATTTCACGGATGACGCGGTTCTTGCTGTCGAGCAGCAGGGAGAGGAAGACTTCCTTCTTGCGGTCGCGCAGGCGTTCGTGGAAATGGGCGAAGACTTCGTGGGAGCTGGTGAAGCGGGAACCGGGGGA
>JBFIMV010000284.1:0-3963 GCA_041611575.1 Desulfuromonadales bacterium
ATGCCGAGTTCGACCAGCTCCTTGTAGCCGCGCTTGCGCTTGCCCCGCTCCTCCACCGCCCCGAGCAGCAGCTCGACGTTGTCGAAGATCTGCTGCATCCACGGCGAGAGCTTCTCGTCGATGTCGCCGGGGAGGAAACCGAGATCGCGCCCGAGGGGAAACACCGGCCGGGACACGAGCAGACGGCTGTAGTGCCCTTCGTCGGCGGACTTGAACAGACCGGCGGCGATCGCCAGCAGCGTCTTGCCGGTACCGGCCTTGCCGACCAGGGTCACCAGCTGGAGATCCTCGTTGAGGAGCATGTCGATGGCGAACTGCTGCTCGCGGTTGCGCGAATGGATCCCCCACAGGCCTTCCTTGGGGGAGCGCAGCAGGGGAACGGCCCGCCGTTGTCCGCGATCGTAACGGGCGATGGCCGTGTGTGACGGGTTGGCCGTATCGATCAGGGTCAGCCCCTGGTTGGCCAGGAACTCCTCTTCCAGCGGCAAAAAGCCCTGGCTGTAGAACAGGTCGACCTGTTCGCCCGGGACATGGACCTCCGCCGTCCCCGAATAGAGGTCGTCGATGGAGACCTTGTCCGACTCGTAGTCCTGCGCCGTCAGACCGAGGACGTCTGCCTTGATGCGCAGGTTGGTGTCCTTGGTGACGAACACCACCTGGCACTCACAGCGGTTGCGCACATCGAGCGCCACGGCGAGGATGCGGTTGTCGCCGCGGTCGCTCTGCAGCTCGGGCGGCAGGATGCGCATCTGCTCCTCGGTGTAGAGGTCGACGCGCAGCATCCCGCCGCTCTCGAGTTTGATGCCCTCGATCAGCTTGGCCTTGCTGCGCAGGCCGTCCATGATGCGCGAGAACTGCCGTGCGTTGCGGCCGGTTTCGCTCAGCTCCTTCTTGAAGCGGTCGATCTCCTCGATCACCGTCATCGGGATGACCAGGTCGTTGTCCTCGAAGCGGTAAAGCGCCTGTGGGTCATGCAGCAGTACGTTGGTATCGAGAACGAAAGTCTTCTTCATGTTTCACTCGTCTCCGGTGGGTTCAGCGGTCGTATTCGAGGATTTTGAGGCCTTCGGCCGTCGCCAGCAGCTTGACGTAGACCGGAAATTCCTTGCCGGGGATGTTGCGCTTGCCTTCGATGATGACTTCACCGCGGGTGTTGAGCGCGTAGAGGAGTTCCTCGGGCGACTCATCGATCAGGAAGGCATTGTAGATCCGGGTCCTCATCAGCTCCACCCGGGTCACCGGGGTGATCGGCGGCAGGGAGCAGGCGGCCAGCAGCAAGGCCGTCAGCAGGGCAGCAATCAGCAGGCGTACGGGGTGTCTCATGGCAACTCCTTGAATCTGGCGAGTTGGACCGTTGTCAGTCCGGCGACGCTGCGATGACGCGGATCGCGGCGAGCGTCGCGTCAATCTCATCAGTCGTGTTGAAATAACCTGGGCTGAGCCGCACCGTCCCCTCCGGGAAGGTGCCGATGGTCCGGTGCGCTTCCGGGGCACAGTGCAGTCCGACCCGACAACAGATACCATATTCGCGGTCCAAGCGGAAGCCTGCAGATGATGGATCGAGGTTTTCTATGGTCAGCGACAGCGCGCCGCCATGACGCACCATGTCCAGCGGGCCGTGCAGCGCAACGTCGGGGATGGCGCGCAGACCGGCGGTCAGCTGTTCAAGCAGCGCCCGTTCCCGGGCACGCACCCGGTCGATGCCGGTTTCACCGAGAAATTGCAGGCCCGCCAGCAACCCGGCGAGCCCGATGATGTTGAGCGTACCGCTCTCCAGGCGCTCCGGCATCTCGGCGGGTTGGGCCACCGAGTTCGAGTAAGTGCCCGTGCCGCCGTACAGCAGGGGTCGCAGGCTGAGATCGGGGCGGACGTAAAGGAAGCCGGTGCCGGGCGGGCCCATCAGCCCCTTGTGACCGGGAACGGCCAGCAGGTCGATCGCCTGTTCGTTCACGTCGATCGGGAAGATGCCGGCGCTTTGCGCGGCATCGACCATGAACAGGATCCCCTGTTGCCGGCACCAGGGGCCGACCTCCTCGATCGCCTGCAGGGTTCCGGTCACGTTGGAACAATGCGTCATGACGACCAGGCGCGTCGGGCTGGCACAGGCCTCGCGGATCGCCCGGGGAGCAACGAACCCCTGCCGGTCGCCCTTGACGCACACCAGCTCGACACCGCTTTCCTGCAGCGCGTGCAGCGGGCGCATGACGGCGTTGTGCTCCATCGAGGTGGTGACGACCCGGTCCCCCGGCTTGAGCAGGCCGAAGAGGCCGAGATTGATCGCTTCGGTGGCATTGGCGGTGAACGCGATGCGGGTGGCGTCGGCAATACCGAAAAAACCGGCGACCGCCTCGCGGCACTCCATCACCATCCGTCCAGCTTCGAGGGAGAGCTGATGCCCACCCCGCCCGGGGTTGGCGGCATTGCCGCGCATCGCGCGGTCGACGGCGTCACAGACCGATGACGGTTTGGGAAACGAGGTGGCGGCGTTGTCGAGATAGATAGGCATGAGTCCGAGATCGGTTACAGGTTTGGGCCGGGGCGACGTCGCCGTCAACGCGGGCCCGGGCACATCAGGTCGCGCTCGCCCTGCCCCCGGTTGAGATGATGCGCCAGCCCCCGGCAGCCGCCGAGACAGGTCGCGGCAGCGGTACAGCCGAGGCAACCTGCCGGCAGACGGGCGATGCGCTGGCGAACGGCCAGGCGAGCAGCCCCGGCCCAGAGGTCTTCCAGGGTCTGGTCCGGGAGCCTGCCAAGCGGTTCCGGCCAGGCCGCACAGGGGTGGACAACGCCGGCTGCATCGATGTGACCGAGGCTGTTGGCGGCCTGACAGCCGCCGTACTCGCTGCGCGCCTGCTGCTGGCCGGGCGTCATGATCTCCCAGAGGAACAGGTCGTGAATATCCAGCTGCGGCAGCGCGCCGTCGGAGACGGACCGCCCGGCCCAGAGTTGCCGAAAGGCGGCAAGATCGGCGGGACGCAGCAGGTCGGCAGGCGCGTATGCCTGAAAGCTAGCACCGATACTGGCGTTTGACAACTTAAATCTGGGGATCGCATATTTGCGGCAAAAGTCCAATAAATCAGGAACATACATGAGGTTGCCCCGCAACGGGGTCAACATCAGGGTCGCTTCGTGACCGAGCTGCCGCAAGGCCTCGACGGTGGCAAGCAGTGCGGCCTCGGCCACACCGTCCCCGGAGAGGTAGCCCGACATATCGAGCAGGGTACGCTGGACCTGCAGCGGCCGTTCGGCGAGCTTCGCCAGTTCGGCGGCCGACCCGCCGCACTCGAGCAGCACCTGGCAGCCGCCGTCACCCAGGCGGCTGACGATCTCGCCGAGTTCGGGACGCAGCAGGGGGCGACCCTGCAGGGTGACGAAGAACACCCCCGCGTCGGCGATGCCGCGGGCTATCGCGCGCATGTCGGCCTCCCCGTCGGCGCACACCTCCCAGGTCAGCCGGACCGGCGCATCGAGCAGATCAAGAGCCATCGGAAAACTTCACCTTCCAGAGTGTCGTCAACTCAGCAGGGGTGGACGTTGCCCGAACCGGTGATACGGGGCTTGCTGTACTTTTTCATGGCCGTTCTCCTTTCTGGAAAGTTTCGCGAAGCGCGAATCGCGAGGTGCGAAACTCAAAACTCGAAGCTCGAAGCTCAGACCTCTCACCTCTCACCTCTCACCTCTCACCTCTCACCTCTCACCTCGCACCTCGCACCTCGCGCCTCGCACCTCGCGCCTCGCACCTCGCACCTCGGAAACAGGGACAGTCCCTATTTCCAGCAATGCGGATCGGGCTGGTTGAAGTCGCCGGTCGTGGCGAACGCCCGGGCGGTGCAGCCTCCCTGGCAGTCATCGAAGGCGGCGCAGCCCGAACACTTGCCGGTCGCTTCCTTGGCGCGCATCGCCTTGAGGACCGGCGAGTCGAACCAGATCGCGGCGAAGTCGTCGCGCAGGATATTGCCGACC
>JBFIMV010000285.1:0-3955 GCA_041611575.1 Desulfuromonadales bacterium
CCTCTCCGGTCAGTCCGACCTCGCCGAAGATGACCGTCCGTTCGTCGACCGGGCGGTTGAGATGGCTCGACGCCAGCGCAGCGATAACGCCGAGATCGACGGCCGGCTCCGCCAGGCGCACGCCGCCGGCGATGTTGACAAAAATATCCTGGGAGAGAAGAGAGTAGCCGACCTTCTTCTCCAGCACCGCGACCAGCAGCGACACCCGGTTGGCGTCGAGCCCCATGGCGGTGCGTCGCGGGTTGCCGTATGCCGCCCCGGAGACCAGGGCCTGCAGTTCGACCAGGATCGGCCGGGTCCCTTCGATCGCCGGCACGACGATGCTGCCGGCTGCGTCTTCCGGTCTCTCGGCGAGAAACAGCTCCGAGGGGTTGGGGACCTCCGCCAGGCCGGCGTCCTTCATCTCGAAGACGCCGATCTCGTTGGTCGAGCCGTAGCGGTTCTTGACCGCACGCAGGATGCGGTAGGGATGGCCGGCGTCGCCTTCGAAATAAAGGACGGTGTCGACCATGTGCTCGAGCATGCGCGGCCCGGCGATCGAGCCGTCCTTGGTAACGTGGCCGACGATGAAGGTCGGTATCCCCTCGCCTTTGGCCAGGTGCATCAGCCGGCCGGCGCATTCGCGCACCTGGCTGACGCTCCCCGGAGCCGACTCCAGCGCCGCTGTAAAGACCGTCTGAATCGAATCGACCACCAGGAACGCCGGCTGCAGTTCCCTGACGCGTTCCAGGACTCCCTCGAGAGACGTTTCCGCCAGCAGGTAAAGCTCGCCGGCATCGACGTCAAGCCTGCCGGCGCGCAGTTTGACCTGGCGCGTCGATTCCTCTGCGGTGACGTAGAGAACGCGACCGGCAGCCGTCCAGCGTCCCGCAGCCTGCAGCAGCAACGTCGACTTGCCGATACCCGGATCGCCGCCGATCAGCGTGAAGGAGCCGGGGACGACCCCGCCGCCCAGGACACGGTCGAATTCGGCGATGCCGCAGTTCAGGCGGTCCTCCGCAGTCGCGGCCACCTCGGCCAGCCTCACCGGCACGCTGTCGGCGCGCACGGGAACCGAGCGGCCCCCTTTCTTCTGCAGGGTCACCGTCTCCTCGACCAGGGAGTTCCACTGGTTGCAGTCGGGGCACTTGCCCAGCCACTTGGGGCTCTGCAAACCGCACTGCTGGCAGGTATAAAGGGTCTTCTGCTTCAAAGTCACCTCGCTTCGGAAAACGGATGAGGCATTCTAGGCTGCACCAGCCGGACTGTCAACGACCGAGCGACGCGCAACGCGAGAGGCTTGCCTCCGGTCGTCAACCGGCCTAGAATGGAATGCTGACTGTAGGAGGCATCAATTGACGGAGTTCTTGATAAAATACGGTACAGACATCCTGCACCGCGACATGCGGGCTACGCGGGTGCTGGCGTGTAAAGAGCCCGGTGAACTCCCGGACCAGAACGCCGCTGTCAAGCAGGCACTGGCTCATCCGATCAGCTCGCCGCCCCTGGCGGAGATCGTCAAGCCGGGTGAGCGGGTGGTAATCGTCACCTCCGACATCACGCGCTACACCGGCAGCGAGATCTACCTGCCGATCCTGGTCGAGGAACTCAACCGTTGCGGCATTCCTGACAAAGACATCGAAGTCATCATCGCCCTGGGCATTCACCGCAAGCAGACGGCCGACGAACACCGCAAGATTCTCGGCCCGATCTTTGGCCGGATTGCGGTGCACGATCACGAATGCGACGACCCCGGGCAGCTGGTCGATCTGGGCAGGACGTCCTCCGGGCTGCCGGTGCAGGTCAACCGGCGGGTGATGGAGGCCGACCGGGTGATCGTCACCGGCACCGTTGCCCTGCATTACTTTGCCGGCTTCGGCGGCGGGCGCAAAAGCCTGGTGCCGGGGGTCGCCAGCCGTGAAACCTGCATGGCGACCCATTTCGCAATTTTCAACCCGCCCGAACCGGGTGGGCGCGACCCACGGGCGCGCACCGCCAACCTGGATGACAACCCGGTCCACCAGGCGATACTGGAAGCGGCCCGCATGATCTCCCCGGATTTCCTGCTCAACACCGTGCTGACACCCGGTAAACGGATTGCGGCGGTCTATTGTGGCGACCTCGAGGCGGCCCACCTTGCCGGCTGCCGACTGGCCACCGAACTCTACACGGTCCCGATGGAGCAACCTGCCGACATGGCGGTCGTCTCCTGCGGCGGTCACCCCAAGGACATCAATTTCATCCAGTCGCACAAGGCGCTCGACTACGGCGTGCAGGCCGTAAAGCCCGGGGGCACGGTCATCCTGCTGGCCGCCTGCCCGGACGGTTTCGGCAACCCGACGTTTTTCGACTGGTTCAGGTTCGATGACCTTGATGTCTTCGAGAAGGCGCTGCGCGAACGCTATGAGATCAATGGCCAGACCGCCCTTGCGACCCTGACCAAGGCCCGCACCTGGCGCGTCATCCTGGTCAGCGGTTTTACCCGTGAACAGACGGAAAGAATGGGAATGGAAAAGGCGGACGACCTTGACGCGGCGCTGCAGATGGCGTATGAACATCTGCCGGCAGATGCCGATGTCGTGGTGATCCCTGACGGCGGCAGCATACTCCCTGTCGTCAAGGCATTGCATGCCAGTAAAGTTAAATAATTACAGTATTTTACGCCGCGTATTGTGCAGCGTTTCCCAGAGGCAACCGAGACATGCTTTCAGAAAAAGTCATTAACGCACTGAAAAAAATCGTCGGCGACAAAGATGTCTCCACCGCAAAGGCCGACCTGATCTGCTATTCCTACGACGCGACCCAGCAGAAGTTCCTGCCCGACGCGGTGGTACATCCGGCGACCACCGACGAGATCAGCCGCATCATGCGCCTGGCCAATGTCGAGAAATTCCCGGTCTTCCCACGCGGCGCCGGCAGCGGTTTTTCCGGTGGCAGCCTGCCGATCCGCGGCGGCATCGTCTTGACCACCGAGCGCATGGACAAGATCCTCAGCATCGATGAGGACAACCTGGTGGCCGTCGTCGAACCGGGGGTGATCACCGAGCAGTTCCAGCAGGCGGTCGAGCGCGTCGGCCTCTTCTACCCGCCCGATCCGGCCTCGCTCAAATTCTCCACCCTGGGCGGCAACGTCGCCGAGTGCGCCGGCGGGCCGCGCTGCGTCAAGTACGGCGTGACCAAGGACTTCATCCTCGGCCTCGAGGTCGTCACCCCGACCGGCGACATCATCAACACCGGCGGCCCGACCATGAAAGGCGTGGTCGGCTACGACCTGACCAAGCTGCTGTGCGGCTCGGAAGGGACCCTGGGCATCATCACCAAGATCGTCATCAAGCTGCTGCCGCTGCCGGAGGCCAAGCAGACCATGCTGGTGCTGTTCGACTCCATCGATGGTGCGGCGCAGGCGGTCTCGGCGATCATCCGTGGCAAGATCATCCCCACCACCCTCGAGTTCATGGACGGCCGCACCATCGACTGCGTCCGCCAGGCCACCAACCTCCAGGTCCCGGAAGCCGCTCGCGCGGTGCTGATCATCGAGGTCGACGGCGACCGCGATCTGCTCGCCAGGCAGGTCGAGAAGATCACGGCGATCATCGCGCCACTCGGCGTGATCGAAACGCGCATAGCCACCACCCCGCAGGAGAGCGAGGCCCTCTGGCAGATCCGCCGCTCGGTTTCGGCTTCGCTGCGCAAGGTCAACCCTGACAAGTACAACGAAGACATCTGCGTACCGCGAAGCAAGCTGCCGGAAATGATCCGCAAGGTCGATGCCATCTCCGACCGTTACCGCATTCCGATCGTCAATTTCGGTCATGCCGGTGACGGCAACATTCATGTCAACATCATGGTCAACCGCAAGATCCCGGGGGAAATCCTCAAGGCGGAGGCCGCTATCCGTGATGTCTTCAAGGCGGCACTCGCACTGGGCGGGACGATGAGTGGCGAGCACGGCGTCGGCATCGCCAAGGCGCCCTAC
>JBFIMV010000286.1:0-3936 GCA_041611575.1 Desulfuromonadales bacterium
CGCGCCGATGAGAAAGCCATAGAGCCATTGTCCCTCTTCGGTCATGGCCCCGGACACCGGGTCGGTGGCCATGAACACCAGGCCGAACGCCAGGCCGCCAAGCACCAGGTGCCAGTGCGGGCCCAGCCCGAACATCGGGTTGGTGCTGCTACCGATCAAAAGGAACAACGTCGAGAAGGCCACCACGCTGCCCAGCCCTGACAGCATGATGCGCCAGGAGCCGATGCCTGAGAGGAGCAGGACCGCCGCGCCGAACAGGCAGGCCAGGGTCGAGGTTTCACCCATCGATCCGGGGATAAAGCCGAAAAAGGCATCGAACCAGCCGGTCACCGCCATGACCGCCTGAACGCCACCTTCGGCGGCATGGCTCAGCGGCGTCGCCCGGCTGATGCCGTCCACGGCGGTCCAGACCTTGTCTCCGGTTATCTGCGCCGGATAGGCAAAAAACAGGAAGGCCCGCCCCGTCAACGCCGGGTTGAGAAAGTTCTTGCCGGTCCCGCCGAAAATCTCCTTGCCGACGACGACCCCGAAGCTGATCCCCAGCGCCACCTGCCAGAGCGGCAGGGTCGGCGGACAGATCAGCGGAAAGAGCGACCCCGTCACCAGGAACCCCTCGTTGAGTTCGTGGCGGCGTACAATGCAGAAGAGGGCTTCCCATAAACCGCCGACGATGTTGGTGACCAGGTAGATGGGGACAAACCAGGCTGCGCCGAGCAACAGGTTGTCGACCATGCTGTCCGGGTTGCCGCCATAGCCGAGCAGGGCCAGGAGGGTGCCGCGCCAGCCCTCGACGCTGCCGCCGCTGAGCTGCAAGGTGCTGTTGGCCTGGTAGCCGGTGTTCCACATCGCCATGAAAAAGCACGGCAGCAAGGCGAAGACGACCGTGATCATGACCCGCTTCAGGTCCATTGAGTCCCTGACATGCGGGGCACCCTCCGTCACCTCGCCGGGGGTGAAGGTGAAGGTATCGATCGCCTCGTAGAGCGGATAGAGCTTTTCAAGTTTGCCGCCCTGGGTGAAGTGAGGGTGCAGATTATCAAGCAGATTGCGAAGTGCTTTCATTATCCCTCTTTCTCAATCTTCATCAGGGCCTGCCTGAGATGGAAGCCATAGTTCATTTTTCCCGAGCAGACGAAGCTGCATAACGCCAGGTCCTCTTCGTCGAGTTCCAGGCAGCCGAGTTCCTGCGCCATGTCGGTATCGAGGGTGAGCAGTGAACGCAGCAGCCAGGTCGCCTTGATATTGAGCGGCATGACTTTCTCGAAAGCGCCGGTTGGCACCATGGCCCGCAGGCTGCCGTGGGTGCTGGTCGTCAGCGGCAGGTCACGGCGTGGCAGCAGCGCCGAGGCAAACAGGTTCTTGACCGAAAACCTGTTGAAGCCCGGCAGGCACCAGCCCATGAATTCGCGTTGCCGGCCTTCCTCCAGGACAGAGACCTGGGTGTGGTAGCGACCGAGGAAATCCTGTGCCCCTTCTGCGGCGTAGCCTGCCAGGACCGACCCTGAAACAATCCGGGCCTCCGCGGCCTGCAGCTGCCCGGCGACCAGCTCCGAAAGGCAGGCGCCGAGCCGGGTGCGGACCAGCCTCGGGTTTGCGATTGCCGGGCCGGCGAGGGCGACAACCCTTTCGGTGAGAATTCTGCCGGTCAGGAAGAGGTGACCGATGGCGAGCACGTCCTGGTAACCGATATGCCAGACGGTGCGCTGCTGATTGACATGCTCAAGGAAATGGATGTGGGTGCCGACAAGACCGGCAGGATGGCATCCGGAAAATTCACTGACGGTGACCCCCGGAGTCGCGGGGATCTGCGCGCCCGGCGCTGTGCACAGGTAGGTCCTGCCCTCCGTCAGGTGGCGGATGACAGTTAATCCGGCTTTGAATTCCGCTGGTTTTTCCGCAATCACGACCTGCGGGTCCGCTGCCAGAGGGTTGGTGTCGATCGCTGTCACGAACAGGGCCTCCGGCCGGGTGCCGGGCTCGGGGACCTTGCTGTATGGCCGGGTACGGAAAGCAGGCCACAAGCCTGACTCGGCCAGTCGCTGCTCCACCTCGCCACCGGACAGCTTTACAAGACGGTCGGCAGAAGTCGTCGGGAAGGTCCTCTCGTCCTGCCCGGCGATTTCAATCACCAGCGACAGGAAGGCACGGCGTTCGCCGCGGTTGATGGCAAGCACCTTGCCGGCGGCCGGCGCGCAATAGAGGATTTCGGGAGATTTCTTGTCGCTGAAAACGGGCTGACCAAGCGCAACCGGATCCCCTTCAGCGACCATCAGGGTCGGCTTCATGTCCTGATAGTCGCTACTGACCAGGGCCACGCGGGACACCGGCTGGCCATCTTCAATGCACATGTCCGGGGCACCGGCAATCGGCAGATCGAGCCCTTTTTTAATTTGGATCATGGTTCACCACCGGCAGCTATTCAGGAGATCAATCAGTATATGTCGCTTGCCCGCTAATTCTGAACGGGTGGTAGCGATGCTTTCCCGAAATTATCTTGATTTACAGGTTGCCTGATCCAGGCGAACCCGGCCACCGGAAGGGCCGGGAAAATTTACACTGAGCACTGCTTTTTCAGCCGACTCCCTAGTATTCACCCCTGATGTACTTCTTGAGCTGCGTTATGACAAATTCCTTTTCGTCGATGATCGCCTTGACCAGGTCACCAATCGACACCACGCCGGTCATCTCCTCACCCTTGATAACCGGCAGGTGGCGACATCGGGATTCCGTGACGATCGCCATGGCTTCGTTGATCGAAGTTTCCGGCGCGATGATATAAATATTCTGTGACATGACATCACGCACCTTGATGTCCTCGCAGGAGTGCTTGCAGAACTCCAGGTTGCGAGCATAATCACGTTCGCTGAAGATGCCGACCACCTGACCTTCATCCTTGACCACCAGAGCTCCGATGTTGTTGTCTGCCATCAGCTTCAGCGCGTCATAAAGATTGGCGTCCGAAGCGATGCACAAGACGTCATGCCCTTTTCGGTCAAGGATCTGCTGAACATTTTCAAGCATATACCCTCCTGCAAGAGTCTTTTCTGTAATCTAAGTCTATCAAAAAAACTCTCGAACAATAGCAAGCGGCACGTCTGCAGTGCTGTTTGATTGATTTTTGCAAGAATAAGGGGACAGGGCCGGGATAAACCCGTTTAGACATCCAGGGTCTCTGCATCAGGTCCACTGTTCCCATGAACGCGGGCTGCGGCAACGTTCGCGCAGCGGCAATTTCTAATTATTTTTCAATCGGTTGGCGATTTGCGCGATCGCTTCGGCAGGGCTTATAATGGTTACAGAAACAGCAAAGAAAAGGGGTGGCAACCCTCCCCTGGAGAGGAGAAGTCTCATGACCGGCAACGAACTCAAGCGAGACATACGGAACAACAGCAGTTCAGTTCGCTGCTTCATCAAGTGGTGGCGCAAGGAGAACGATTTCGCCGACTATGAACTGGTCGATCACTTCCTGGAGAACCTATCGCCGAAGAGCGAGATCGAAGGTTACCAGCTATTGACCATGGGTGAGATGCTGCAGGAGTTGAAGCGGCACGAGCCGACGCGCGTCTGGGTCGACACGCAGCACGGAGAAAAGGTGCTGCACTGGCAGCATGCGGGCAGCGACGGTGTGCTCCGCGAGGACACGTACCGCTACATGCCCGAGGTGCTCATGGCCCTGTTCGACAAGGTGACCCACGGCGACACGCTCTGCTGACGCCGCCGGTCTGCTGCGAAACTGCATCGACCCTTAGGGGAAAAAATAACGGTTCTATAACCAAAACAAAGGCTCGAATCTTTTCAACGCAAAGACGCAGAGATAAAGGGCAAGGCGCAAAGTAAAAACGTACATAAGCCAAAGAATGTGAGAGATTTCCTTCGCGTCTTTCTTTTTCCTTGGCGTCTTTGCGTTGAAATGTGTTGACCTTCTTTTGGGTTATA
>JBFIMV010000287.1:0-3934 GCA_041611575.1 Desulfuromonadales bacterium
GAGCTGGCGGGCCGAGGGGTTGGCCGGCGGCTCAGCTTCAGCTTCATCTGCCCCTGCCTTGTCCTTGTCCTTGTCCTTGTCCGGCTTGGGCGCCGGGGATGGGGTCTTCGCTTCTGTCTGCTTTGGTGCGGGAGCGGATTTTTTGGTTCCGGCGCCTGCTTCGAGAGTGGCGATCACCGTGCCGATCGGCACCGTCTCGCCCTTGGCCACGACAATATGCACCACTCCGGCTGCCTCGGCGGTCAACTCGACGTTGATCTTGTCGGTCTCCAGTTCGCAGATGATGTCGTCCTTGTTGACCGTCGCCCCGTCTTCGACCAGCCAGTTGGCGATCAGGGCTTCGAGAATCGATTCGCCGATTTCCGGGATTTTAATGTCCATGCTTTAGGTGTCCTTGCGGTCCAGTGCGGAGTCAATGATCTGTTGCTGTTCCTTGCGATGCCGACGGTGCGAGCCGACCGCCGGAGCGGAGGCCTCCGGTCGGCCGCAGTATTCAGGCTCCTGGCCGAAAAGCTGGTTGAGCTTCGACCGCAGGTGCGGCCATGGCCCCATGTTCTCCGGTTCCTCCTGGACCCATGCGACTCGCTTGACCTGCGTGTAGCGTTCCAACTCCTGTTTCAGGCGGTCGGCGTCGAGTGGGTAAAGCAATTCGATGCGCAGCAGGCCGACGTCCTTGATCTTGCTCTCCTGCAGGGCTTCGTGCAACTCGTAGTAAATCTTGCCGCTGCAAAGCAGCAGCGTCTTCACCTTTTTCGGCGGACCGGCACAGGGGATGAACGGTTGAAACGCCCCTTCGCTCAAATCCTCCAGGGTGCTGGTGCAGGCCGGCAGGCGCAGCATGCTCTTCGGCGTGAAAACGATCAGCGGCCGGCGGTAGGGGAGCTTCACCTGGCGGCGCAGCAGGTGGAACAATTGCGCCGGTGTGCTCGGGTTGGCGACCTGAAGGTTGTGGCCGGCGCACAGCCCGAGGTAACGCTCGATGCGAGCGCTGGAATGCTCAGGACCCTGGCCCTCGTAGCCGTGTGGCAGGAGCAGCACCAGGCCGCTGGAGCGGTCCCACTTGGTGCCGCTGGTGCCGATGAACTGGTCAATGATCACCTGGGCGCCGTTGGCGAAGTCGCCGAACTGGGCTTCCCAGATCGTCAGCCCATGCGGCATTTCGAGAGAGTGCCCGTATTCCAGGCCGAGAACTGCCGCCTCCGAGAGCATGCTGTCGTAGATCTGGACTGGCGCCTGACCTTTTTCAAGGAACGCCAGCGGCACGTAGAGATGTCCGGTCTTCTGGTCGACCAGGGTCGAGTGGCGCTGGTTGAAGGTGCCGCGCCGCGAGTCCTGCCCCGAAAGCCGGACCGGGACCTTCTCGACCAACAAAGAGGCGAAGGCCAGTGTCTCAGCATTCCCCCAGTCGATGCCTTCTCCCTGGCTAACGGCTTCGAGACGGCGCTGCAGCATACGTTCGATCTTGGTGTGGGTATTGAGACTTTTCGGCAGGCTCGCCAGGCGGGTCGCCAGTTTCAACAGGGTCTCTGCCGGAACCTTGGTCTCCGGTTCGCCGGGTGTCCAGGCGCGCTCGATACCGGCCCACTTTGCCTGGAAGCCGAGGTCTCCCTGGGGTTTGGGTTCGCCGGCCAGGGCCTCTTCGAGGCGCCGGTTGACTGCTGCGGCGCGTTGTTCGACTTCCTTTGGCGCCAGCCCCCCCTCGATCAGCCGATTGCCATAGATCTCGTGCAACGGGGGTCTTTGACGAATCTTGTCGTACATCAACGGCTGGGTGAAGAACGGCTCGTCACCCTCGTTGTGGCCATGACGCCGATAGCAGATGACCTCGACGACCACGTCCTCGCCGAAATGCTGGCGATATTCCAGTGCCAGGCCGGCAGCATATACGGCCGATTCGGGATCTTCGCCGTTCACGTGGAAGATCGGCACCATCAGCATCTTGGCAATATCTGTGGCGTAGAGAGTCGAGCGGGCGTGGGCCGGAGCGGTGGTGAAGCCGATCTGGTTGTTGAGCACCAGGTGAAAGGTGCCGCCCGACTGGTAACCGTCGAGGCGTGAAAGATTGAGAACCTCGGCGACCAGGCCCTGACCGGCGAAGGCGGCATCTCCGTGAATCAACACCGGCAGGACGCGTTTCCTGCCGCCGGGGCCGTATTCGACGTGGCGGGCGCGGCATTTGCCGATCACCACGGGGTCGACCGCTTCCAGGTGGCTCGGATTGGCCGCCAGGCTGAGGTGGATGCTCTTGCCCGATGCGAGCTGTCGGTCGGCGGAAAATCCCTTGTGGTATTTCACATCGCCGTCGCCAACGAAAGCCAGCTCCAGGTTGTCCTGGAACTCGGCAAAGATGTTCTCCAGCGGTTTGCCGAAAATGTTGGCCAGCACGTTCAGGCGGCCGCGGTGGGCCATGCCCATGATCAGGTCTGTGACGCCGCGCTCCGCGGCATCGGTCAACAGGGCATCAAGCAACGGGATGATGACCTCGCCGCCTTCCAGCGAGAAGCGCTTCTGGCCGAGGAACTTCTTGTGCAGGAAGGCCTCGAAGAGTGTCGATTCCTGCAGTTTCTCCAGGAGCAGCAGCTGCCGCTCCCGGTCGAGACTCGGTCGGTTGCGGCAACCCTCCATGCGTTTTTTCAACCACTCACGCTTGGCCGGGTCCTGGATGTGCATGAACTCGACACCGAGGGTGCCGCAGTAGGTCTCCCTGAGCAGATCGACGATCTCGCGCAGGGTGGCGCTCGGCTGGGGAAAGCGCATCGGGTAGAAGGTGCGATCGAGGTCCTCCTCCCCCAGGCCGTAGGCCTCCAGGGCGAGCAACGGATTTTCATCCTGGCAGGGCGAGAGGGGGTCGGTGCAGGCCTGCATGTGGCCGAGGTCGCGGTAGCGATAGATCAGCGAGTCGACCGCCGAGGTTTTGGCCGACAGAGTGCTTTCGGTAGCCGGTGACTGACTGGCGAGGTCAAAGCCCTCGAAGAACGCCTGCCAATCGGCCGACAACTGGTCCGGGTCAGTTTTCCAGAGCCGGTACTGCTCTTCCAGCCACTGCGGGCTGAGGTTGCCGATGATGCCCATGCGTGCCCCTGTCAGTTTAGTCAAGTTGCAAAAAAAGTTCTCAAAGTATATCAGGGGGTTGGAGCCGTGGCAAATGCTTGTTACAACTCAGCTCTGGACCTTGCAAACGCCCTTCTTGCACGACAGGCTCGGGTCGTAAGGCAGGTCATCGAGGAAGCGTTCGGCCTGGATGGCGGCCTTGCAGCCGCTGCCGGCGGCGGTGACCGCCTGGCGGAACTGCTGGTCCTGCACGTCGCCGGCGGCAAAGACGCCGGAGATGTTGGTCTCGGTGCCGTTGCGGGTCAGGATGTAGCCCTCGTCGTCCATTTCGAGCTGGCCGGCGAAGAGGCCGGTGTTGGGCAGGTGACCGATGGCGATGAAGACGCCGTCGCAGGCGAGTTCCGACTCTTCTTCGGTTTGCAGGTTTTTCAGGCGGACGCCGGTGACGCCGGCTTTGTCGGCAAGAATCTCGGTCACCACCGTGTCCCAGCGGAAACGGATCGCCTTGTTGGCCAGGGCACGGTCAGCCAGCACCGGGGTAGCGCGCAGGGAATCGCGCCGGTGGATGACGGTCACCTGCTTGGCGAAGCGGGTGAGGAAGACCGCCTCTTCCATGGCCGTATCGCCGCCGCCGACCACGATGACATTCTTGTCGCGATAGAAGAAGGCGTCGCAGGTGGCGCAGACCGAGACGCCCCGGCCATAGAGTGACTCTTCGTTCCCCAGGCCGAGCAGGCGGGGCGTGGCGCCGGTGGCGATGATCAGGCTCAGGCAGCGGTAGACCTGGCCGTCGACCCAGAGGCGGAAGGGCCGTTCGCGCAGGTCGGCGCGGGTGACGTCGCCCTCGACGAACTGCGTGCCGAAGCGCTCCGCCTGCAGGCGC
>JBFIMV010000288.1:0-3921 GCA_041611575.1 Desulfuromonadales bacterium
AAGGGTTCCAACGGCGACGGCGAACGCGTCGGAGCGGTTCCACCTGAGCAGCACCCGGAAGTTGTCGTAAACCAGGTAAGCCGGCCCCGATCGGCCGTCGGGAAGGATGAGCGAGGCCTGCAGGCTGAGTCGGGGCAGCGCGCTGCCGTCGCTGCGCCGCACGCCGAGTTTGTGCCAGCGTGACAACGTCAGCCGCGTCCTGTGTCCAGCCAGGGACTCATCGAACTTTTTCGGCAGCCGGACAGGCCGACCCCAGGTCCGGTCGTCCTGCCAGCCGTTCTTTGCCAGGTAGTTGGCCGCCGAGGCCAGCGCGTCGGGGACCGAATTCCAGAGATCAATCCGGCCATCGCCATCGGCATCGACCGCAAAGTTACGGTACGAGGAGGGCATGAACTGGAAGTTTCCCATGGCCCCGGCCCAGGAGCCTTTCATGTCTGACAACCTGACATGGCCCGCATCCAGAATGCGCAGCGCCTCGAACAGCTCCTTGCGGAAATAACCGCCGCGACGGGGGTCATAGGCCAGGGTCACCAGTGCATGAATGACCGGGACCTGGCCGGTGTGCCTGCCGTAGTTGCTCTCGATCCCCCAGAGGGCGACGATGAAGCGCCGCTGCACGCCGTATTGTCGTTCGACCCTACCCAGCCAGGTCGGATAGTCCTCCAGTATCCGCCGCCCTTCTTCGATACGCTTTTCACTGACCCGGATTGCGACATACTCTGCCAGCGACTGTTTCTTTTCGGGCTGGTTCCGGTCACTCTCGATCACTCCCTGCCGGGGTGCTTCGATATCCGTCAGGGCCGCGTCGATGGTCGCTTGTGAAATGCCCGCGGCGCGGGCGTCCGCACGCAGCTGTGCCAGCCAGGCAGGGAAGCTCTGCGGCGCATCCTGGGCATGTGCCGAAGCCGCCAGGCAAACGCAGCAGACGCACAGGGCTATCAGGGAAGTGTATTTTTTCATGGTCAGACTATAACAGCGAAAATTCATATGTCATGACGAAAGTGATGATGGGGGCACTTCAAGAGGTGTCCCGGAGGTGTCCCTAAACGAGCTCCCGCGTGCTCAACTCATCCTTGAGGTAGGCGTAGCAGACCGGTGCGGCGATCAGGCCGCGGAAGCCGAACGCCGCCTCCATCACCAGCATGGCGATCAACAGCTCCCAGGCGCTGGCGCGGATGCGGGTGGCGATGATGTGAGCGTTGAGGAAGTACTCCAGTTTGTGGATCACCACCAGGAAGCTGAGCGAGGCGAGGGCCAGCCAGAAGGTGTGGGCCAGGCTGACGGCGACGATCACCGTGTTGGAAATCAGGTTGCCGATCACCGGCAGCAGTCCGGCCAGGAAAGTGATGGTCACCAGTGTCGTCAAGTAGGGGAGCTCGACGCCGAGCATCGGCAGCGCCACGCCGAGATAGAGCCAGGTCAGAAAGGTGTTGATAGCCGAAATGCGCACCTGGGCGAAGACAATGCGCCGGAAGGCGTCGCCGAAGCGTTCAACGCGTTCCAGCATGGCGGCCGCCAGCGGTCGCCCGGCCGTGTCGCCAGGCAGGACTTCGCGCAACGACAGGACGCCGCCCACCACCATGCCGATCAGCATGTGCGCCAGGGTGCGCAGGGTCTCGTGGCCGAAGATCTTGAGCTCCTCTGCGTGGTCACGCAGCCACGTCGCCGCGGTCAGGCGCAGGTCGTTGATGTTGTCCGGCAAGTATTGAACAAGTGCCAGGGGGAGCAGGTCCCGGGACTCCTCGAGAACTCCGGCGAGCATTCCGGCCAGGCGGGGCAGGCTCTCGTCGGCGCCGCGGATCAGCGTCACCAGCCAGGCGATGAGCAAGGTGAGCGCGCCGACGATCAGCGACGCGATCAGACCCACTGCCACCAGTTTGGCCCGTTTGCCGGCCAGGCGCTGGAGGCGGAAGACCCGGACCAGCACGTAAACCATCTCGTAGACCAGCAGGCCGGAAAAGAGAGCGGCCAGGAGGCGCAATTTGAGCACCAGCACCAGGACGATGCCTGCCATGATCAGCGACGCCAGTTCACAGCGCCGGATACGTTGATCGATTGTCATCATAGGGATCAGGAAGCCATGTAAGAGGGGATATCGCCGGTCGCGGATAGCTGCATTCTCTTCCCCGGCCGACAGGCTGTCAAGGGACAAACATATGCCGGTTTCACACTTCTCCGCTTGGTACGCATCCGTTTGTTTTCTGTGTTGTCTTCGACCGTTGTTGCCGGTCGGTCGAGATGTCCCTTTCGGTGTTAAATACAAGGTGCCGGGTCGTTGCCCATTCCGGTCGGCATGACGGTGGTGAATGACGGAATAGTTGATGAAGACGATTTACAAATACCGCATGTTGCGATATTTTCATAAGAAGATGTTTATGTGTTTGAGGGGGCACTCGATTCTTCACAAGGCTACCCCGGAAGTATCGAGTGATTTCAGACATTGCGTCGTCATGTCTGTATCGCTCGAGGCTGAATGAGTCAGGTAAGTGCCTGACGTGCCAGGTTGCCGACGGGATCGATTGACAGGGGACCATATGAAAAAAAGCAAAACGACGACGACCCTGAAGGAAATTCTCGCCTGGCTGAAAACCATCGAACGACAAGCCGCGGATTGCTACGCTCTGGGTGCCCGTGCTTTAGCCGGCGATCCTCAATTTGCGGCTTTCCTCTCAAAGATGTCCGAAGAGGAATCGGAACATCTTGAACAAATCGAGAAACTGGAAACCGAGTGGGCTGATGGCCTCGATGTTCCTGCGGTCCTGGCCCTGGACGAAGAGACCCGGCGGATTGTTGAGGCTCCTTTTGCGCGCATCAGGACGCTGATCGAGCAGCAGGCAATCAGCAGGCAGGAGATGGCCCGCGCCATTGCCGAAGCCGAGTTCTGCGAGTGGAACGAAATTTTTCTCTATGTCATAGATCTCTGCAAGGGTGATGGCAGGGAGTTTCAGAAAGCCGTCGCGGAGATCGAACATCACCGCCGTGAGATCGAGCAGTTTCTCATGTCACTGTCTTCGGGGGAGCGTCTCCTGTCGGAGTTCGGCCACTTGCAACCGGTGTGGAGCCGGCGCATCCTGGTGGTGGAGGATGACCCGGCGGTCGCCGCACTGCTCAGGGCGCTGGTCAGGAAGCATGCGGAGGTGACCATCGCCACCGATGGTCTTGAAGGCCTTGTTTGCCTGCGCGACGGGCATTACGATGTGGTGATTTCCGACATCGAAATGCCACGTATGAACGGCGTCGACATGTTCATGCTGGCCGCCGAAATCGACCCGGACATTCAGCGGCATTTCATCTTCTTTACCGGTTCGGAACGGCCGGACCTGCTCAATACACTGCGGTCGAGTGATGCCGTGATCATCCCCAAGCTTTCATCGATGGATAATTTCCGCAAGCTGGTCGATGAGGTGGCTACGCGCTAATGCCTGCCGACACAGGCTTTCGGATTGACATCAGGCAGCCTGCTGACGTATACACTCCCTTCGGCTTTTTCGCTCGTTTCCCCAGATACAGGCTGACTTTCCTGAAGAAGACACGCCCGGATTAATCCGCAACCTCATCGCCTTTAGGGGCGCGTCGTCTTTGCCATCTCAATTCTCACGCTGAAGGTGTGCATCATGATGAATCTCAAACCAGAAGTTGTCGCCCAACTCGAGCGCGTGCTCAGCTCCGTCGAAATGCTGCTGCCCAGGGCCGTGAAGCGGGTCGACTGGGCCACCTGCATCGCCGCCAACTGGCGGCGGCACTCCTTCTCAGGCTTCCTCGAGCCGGTCAAGATGAACGACAACACCACCCTCGATGAACTGCTCGGCATCGAGGAGCAGAAAGAGGTGATGATCAGCAATACCCGCCAGTTTCTCGCCGGCCTCCCTGCCAACAACGCCCTTCTCTGGGGATCCCGCGGCACCGGCAAGTCCTCCCTGG
>JBFIMV010000289.1:0-3918 GCA_041611575.1 Desulfuromonadales bacterium
GCTACCTGGCGCTGATGGAGCCGATCGCGCGCCGCGCCGAACGCCTGGAGCGGCTGCCGGTCGAAGAGCGCGCCGGCCTCTACCGGACGCGGGCGGTCGTCAGCGACCTCGACCAGAACCTGATCGGCGACGACCGGGCGCTGCAGGAGCTGGTCACCGTGCTCCGCCGGCAGCGCACCCGCGCCCATTTCGTGCTGGCCACCGGGCGACGGCTCGATTCCGCGCTGAAGCTGATGAAGAAGCACAGGATCCCCGAGCCGGACGTGCTGATCACCAGCTGCGGCACCGAGATCTACTACGCCCCGGAGCTGATCGCGGATATCGCCTGGACGCGGCACATCGACTACCAGTGGACGCCGCACCGGGTGCGCAGGCTGCTGACCGGCCTGCCCGGCCTGAAGCTGCAGCCGAAGCAGGAGCAGAGCCGCTTCAAGCTGAGCTACTACATCGACCCCGAGCGTATCGACATCGAGGAGATCAAGACCCTGCTGCACCAGGAGGAGCAGTCGGTGCACGTGCAGGTGGCCTTCGGTCAGTACCTCGACATCCTGCCGCTGCGCGCCTCCAAGGGGCTGGCGCTGCGCTACGTGGCGGAACTCAAAAGCGTTCCCCTGGAGCGGGTGTTCGTCGCCGGCGGCTCGGGCGCCGACGAGGACATGATGCGCGGCAACACTCTGGCGGCGGTGGTCGCCAACCGCCATGACGAGGAGCTGTCGCAGCTGGTCGACGTCGAACGCATCTATTTCTCCACTCAGCCGCACGCCGCGGGCATCCTCGAGGCCCTTGACTACTACGACGTCTTTGGCAGCTGCCGCGATCCCCGCGAGGCGGAGTTGCCATGACGCCCGGACGACTGCTGCTCTGCACCGATATGGACCGCACGGTGATCCCCAACGGCAGCCAGCCGGAGCACCCGGAGGCACGCGAGGCGTTCCGGCGTTTCTGTGCGCGCCCCGAGGTCTGCCTGGTCTACGTCACCGGGCGCCACCGGCAGCTGGTCGAGCAGGCGCTCGTCGAGTACGCGCTGCCATGTCCCGATTTCGCCGTCACCGATGTCGGCAGCAGGATCTACCAACGGCAGGGTGCAGGCTGGCGGAATATGTCTGACTGGGACGCGCTGATCGGCGTTGACTGGCGCGGCAGGAGCCACGCCGAGCTGGCCGCGGCGCTGTCACCGGTTGCCGGCCTGCGCCTGCAGGAAGACGCGAAGCAGAACCGTTTCAAGCTCAGCTATTACGTGTCCCTGGAGACCGACCATGAGGCGGTGATGCAGCGCATGCGCGACATCCTCACGGAGCTGGGCGTCGCCGCCAGCCTGATCTGGAGCATCGACGAGCCCGCGGGGGTGGGCCTGCTCGATGTGCTGCCGGAGAGCGCCACCAAGCTGCACGGCCTGAGATACCTGCAGCAGCAGCTCGGCTATGATGACGACGAGCTGCTGTTTGCCGGCGACAGCGGCAACGACCTGCCGGTGCTCGGCAGCGGGGTGCGCTCGGTGCTGGTGGCCAACGCCGCCGACGAGGTGCGCGAGCAGGCCCGGCAGCTCGCCCGCGCCAACGGTCATGCCGGGGCGCTTTACCTGGCGCGAGCGGACGGCGCGCCGCTCGGCGGCAACTACGCCGCCGGCGTGCTGCAGGGGGTCCGGCACTTCTACCCCGGGTTCCTCCCGGCGGGGGCGGAGGAGGGCGGGACATGAACGGCGCGGCCTCTGCCTGCATCTTCGGCGAAGTCCTGTTCGATTTCTTCCCCGGCGGCGAACAGGTGCTCGGCGGCGCGCCGTTCAACGTCGCCTGGCACCTGCAGGCGCTGGGGGATGCGCCGCACTTCATCTCGCGGGTCGGTGACGACCCGCCGGGACACGCCATTCTCAAGGATATGCGCGATTGGGGGATGGCCACCGCCGGCGTGCAGCGCGACCCGCAGCATCCGACCGGCCGGGTGCTGGTCGAGATCGTCGATGCCGAGCCGCGCTACGAGATCGTGCCCGACTGCGCTTACGACTTCATCGCCGCCGCGGAGGTCCCCACGGCAACGGCAGGCGCGGGCCTCCTCTACCACGGCACCCTGGCGCTGCGCAACCGGACGTCTCGCGATGCCCTGGAGACGCTGCTGCAGTGTGGACAGCCGGCGGTCTTTCTCGACGTCAACCTGCGCCCCCCCTGGTGGCGGCGTGACGCCGTGGAGGCCTGCCTGCGGCGGGCGCGCTGGGTGAAACTGAACCGGGACGAGCTGCGCCAGCTCGGTTATCGCGCCAGCGACCCGGAGAGTGCGGCCGCCGCGTTCCAGGAGGACTTCGCCCTGGAGCAGGTGATCCTGACCAGCGGCGCGCAGGGAGCGCTGGTGCGCACCCGCACGGGAGAGCTCCACCGGACGGTGCCGGAACCGGCGGCAGCGTTCGTCGACGCCGTGGGCGCTGGCGATGCCTTCACCGCGGTTTACCTGCATGGCCTGCTGGCCGGCTGGTCGATCCCCGCGACCCTGGTGGCCGCACAGCGTTTCGCCAGCCGGGTGGTCGGGCTGCGCGGCGCGACCACCCGTGATCGCGGTTTTTACGAGGCCTTCCGCAAGACCTTGCGGTGAGCCTGGCAAACACCACGGAACCCTCTTTATCTCTGACAAAGGACAACCATGTACGAACAGGCTGCCCATTCGCTGCTCAACGACATCCTCAACCGCATCACCCCGGAGATCTCCAGCCAGGACCTGCGGCACTTCTACACCCGGCTGGGGGCCAACTTCTACGCCATCAACTCCCTGTTCCAGAAGCTCTACGGCGACCGTCCCGACTTCGAGGAGCAGGCGCAGAAGCTGGTCGAGACCATGGCCCGGCAGTACATCAAGCGCCCCCCGCACCTGCGCGAGCTCGATCTCGAGCGGGAGAGGGACTACAACTGGTTCCTCAACCAGAAGTGGGTCGGCATGGCCCTCTATTGCGACGGTTTCGCCGACACCCTCAACGGGCTGCGCGAACGCCTGGGCTATTTCCAGGAGCTGGGGGTCAACCTGGTGCACGTGATGCCGATCATGCGCTGCCCCGAGGGGAAGAGCGACGGCGGCTACGCGGTCAGCGACTTCCGCGAGATCGACCCGCAGGTCGGCACCCTGGAAGACCTCGACCGGCTGGCCGGGGAGATGCGCCGGCGCGACATCCTGCTGGTACTCGACGTGGTCGTCAACCACACCTCCGACGACCACTACTGGGCCCGGCAGGCCCGCGCCGGCGACCCGAAATACCAGGAGTACTACTACACCTTCGAGGACCGCACCATTCCCGACATGTTCGAGCAGAGCATGCCGGAGATCTTCCCCGAGACCTCGCCCGGCAATTTCACCTGGGACGAAGAGATGGGGCGCTGGGTGATGACCGTCTTCAACGACTACCAGTGGGACCTCAACCACAGCAACCCGGCGGTGTTCATCGAGATGCTCAACATCATCCTGTTCTGGGCCAACCAGGGGGCCGACATCCTGCGCCTCGACGCGGTCGCGTTCCTCTGGAAGAAGATCGGCAGCACCTGCCAGAACGAGCGCGAGGCGCACCTGCTCCTGCAGCTGTTCAAGGACTGCTGCCAGGTGACGGCGCCGGGGGTGGTGTTCATCGCCGAGGCGATCGTCGCCCCGGTCGAGGTGATCAAGTACTTCGGTGAGGACGCGGTGATCGCCAAGGAGTGCGAGATCGCCTACAACGCCACCTACATGGCGCTGCTCTGGGATGCGGTCGCGACCAAGAACGCCCGGCTGCTCACCCAGGGGATCAAGAGCCTGCCGGTGAAGCTGGAGCGCGCCACCTGGCTCAACTACATCCGCTGCCACGACGACATCGGCCTCGGCTTCGACGACCGCGACATCGTTCTCAGCGGTTATGAGCCGGCCAACCACCGCAAATTCCTGATCGACTACTTCACCGGCAACTACCCC
>JBFIMV010000290.1:0-3915 GCA_041611575.1 Desulfuromonadales bacterium
CGCCAGGTGGATCGGCTGCATGAGCAGGACGAAAGCGCCGAAGGGCAGTGCGGAAATCCCCGAGGCGACCGTCTCCATAACGACCGCAAGAGACCCCAATTGCAGACCGACGATCGCGGCGATGACCGTCGCGACGATCAGGCGCGCCTGGCTCGGCTCACGCCCGACCAGGTTGCGATAGATGAGCGGATAGGCGACAAACGCCGGGAAGACGCCGAGGTTGAAGATGTTGCATCCCAGGGCCAGCAGCCCGCCGTCAGCGAAGAACAGGGCCTGCACGAACAGCACCGAGGCAATGGTCAGCAGCGCCGCATGCGGTCCGAGCAGGATGGCGAGCAGCAGGCCGCCGCCGAGATGACCGCTCGAGCCGGTGGCGGGGATGGCGAAGTTGATCATCTGCGCGGCAAACACGAATGCACCGAGCACCCCCATCAGCGGCACCTTGCGCTCATCGAGCTCGCGTCGCACCTTTGAAGAACATCGGGCGATGGTCGCAGCCGTCACGGTCCACAGGGCTCCGCCGACAACAGGGGAGAGCAGGGCATCAGCCATGTGCATGCAGGGTGATTCCTTTCAGATGGGGGATCGTGCGCGCGGCACCATCAATCGCGCTGAACCGTAGCACGAATTACAACTTCGTAATACTGTAGGAGTATTGCCGGATCGAGTCAAGGGCAGAGATTGCTCCACAGACCTTGGCGGGGCTCAGACGTCTGCTCGCAGAAATTGCAGAATCGACCGGCAGCGCCGGCAATAGGCCCCCCTGGTCCGCCGGATACGGTTATGCATGATGCTGGTGAGCCGGTGCTCGCGGCAGGGACAGGCATACAGAAAGGGGCGCGACACGACCCGTGCCGGGGTCGTCCGGTAGGCATGGCAGCGCACCGGCTCCAGGTTGAAGCAGTCGCGCATCACGGCCTGCCATTCCGGGCCATGCGGCCGCGGCCGTGTCCGACGCTTGCGGTATGGCCAGAGGACGACGAGATGGGCGACTTCGTGGGGGATGGTGACGTTCAGAAAATCTTCACGGTTGTCCGCCAGCAGCTGCAGGTTGATGCGCAACAGCGGTCGCCCGTCATGGCCGATGCGGGCCTGGCCGGCGCAAAGGCCGCGCAAGGAAAAATCGAGGGCGGCCGGGGGAAGGTCGAGCCGATAGCGGTCCCGGGCAAGGTGCTCGGCGGCTCGAACTGCCTGTTCCGCCAGGACGCACAACTCGTCCGGGGTGGGCGGTGCGGCCGGCAGGGCCGGCATTGGACGATCAGGAATCATGCGACTTGCTCTTTTTCTCTGCGACTTTGCGTTAAGAAGATTCAACCGTTCTCTTTGGTTATTTGAACGTTTATTTTCGCAAGAGGAACACGCTTCTGGCGATCAGGGCCAGCAAGACCACGGCGGCCACCTGCATGAGAACCGAATCGGTCACGTCACCTGAATCACTGACCCATTGCGTGATATCCAGCTCAAGCCAGGCGTAGAGGCGGTTGGTCAGCCAGCCGAAGAGCAAAGAGCACAGGGCGATGGACACCAGGTAGATCAAGGTTGCCTGTTTGCCAAAATAGCGCACGACAACGGTCATGGTCGCCGCGTTGGTCGCCGGCCCGGCGAGCAGGAACACCAGCGCCGCGCCCGGCGAAAGGCCCTTCAGCACCAGGGCCGCCGCCACCGGGGTTGAGGCGCTGGCGCAAATATACAGGGGGATGCCGACACCCAGCATGATCAACAGGGACACATATTCATTCCCCATATAGCGGATAAAAAAGTCGTCGGGGACGAGAGACGCAATGATACCGGCGATAACGATGCCGAGCAGCAGCCATTTGCCGATATCGCCGAGCAGCTCGCCGAAGGCATAGGCCACCCCGTGGCGGATGCGCTGGAGATGAGACACGACCGGTTCCGACGGGGGGCACCCGTCCGTTTCTGACGGGCAGCCACAGCCCGGCGCCTGCGTCTCTTCAGGGGAAGGCAGCAGTTCTTCCGGCAAACGGTTGATGCAAAGCCCGGTGACCGTCGCCGTGAAAAATGACGCAATCGGCCGCACGATGGTCATGACCGGGTCAAGCAGCGCCCAGGTGATGGCGATCGAGTCGACCCCGGTCTCCGGCACCGAGACCAAAAAGGCCGCCGACGACCCCTTGCTCGCGCCCTGCTTGCGTAGCGCGATGGCCGCCGGGATGACGCCGCAGGAGCATAGCGGCAAGGGAATGCCGAACAAGGAGGCCTTCAGCACGGAAAGAACATTATTCTGCCCCAAATGCCTGGCGACCACCTGCTCCGGCAGATAGGCCTTCAACAGACCGGCGGCGAAGAAGCCGAACAACACATACGGGGCCGATTCAACGAGAATCTCCCAACACTCGACAACAATGCTGATGACCAGTTCCATGGAACACACTTTCTTGTTCATTCCGCTAAACGTTCTATTACAAGCCTAGGGGCTTTTTCTCCGGGAAGTCAACTGAACATACGTCAAGGCTGCCCTTCCGAAGCCGTAAAGAAAAAGGCTCCCCTTGCCGGACGGTCGCGGACAATGGCAAGAAGCATTCACAATAGAATGATCTGCAAACTCCGACAAATTGAGCGGCACCTGCCTTCAGACTCCTAAATTTATTTCAGTGAAGTTTACTTAAGGCCTTCTTTAATCGCTCTGAAAGCCGCAAGAAAAAAATGTTGACAGCACTAGACCGACCGGTCTACTATGCGGCCATGGTAAAGAAACGAGATACCAAAACAGAACTGATCAAAGTCGGGATGGAGCTGATTGGCACCCAGGGCTACAACGCAACGGGTATCGGCGCGGTGCTGAAGCAGGCGGGGGTGCCGAAAGGGTCTTTTTACCACCATTTCGAAAGCAAGGAAGAATTCGGCCTGACCATCATCGAGATGTTTACCGAAAAATTTTTAAAGCGGCTCGATGTTTACCTCTCGGACGATTCCCTGACGCCACTCAACCGACTGCGCACTTTTCTGGAAAAAGGCCTGGAGCAAGCCGAATCGCACCAATTTACCACCGGCTGCCTGATCGGTGATCTTGCCCAGGAACTGGCGGCACAGAACGAGCGCCTCAGAATCCGCCTTGACAAGGTCATGCGCTCGTGGGGCGACCGTTTTGCGGTCTGTTTGCGCGAAGCACAGCAGGCGGGAGAAGTTTCACCCGCGACAGACCCTGACAAGGTCGCCGGCCTGATTCTCACGGGATGGGAAGGAGCACTCCTTCGCGCCAAGGTGATGAAGTCCTCGCAGCCGGTGCGGGATTTCATCGATATCCTCTTCACCACGGTTCTGAAGACCCCCTAGCCGTCAAACGCTTTACTTCAGACTTAGAAACAAATCCCGGAAATATTAAGAAGATCGAAAAGGAGAAAACAACAAATGGCAATACATCAACTCAGTGACGAAATCCGCAGAAACTTTCATCTGTTCTGGGACAATCACCCGGCGGCGGTTATCCTGATTCATAAAGACCGTACGATCATGGAGATTAACAAGGTCGCAGAAGAACGCGGCTACCCGGTTGGCGTCCGGTGCATCAGCATGGGAGAAACGAAACACCACGCCAGCTGCAAGCTGAACATGGCCCTGCGTGAAAAGAGCGCAGCACGGGATGTGGATTATATCGACTTCCTTGGCCAGGTCGTCGATACCTACTGGATTCCGCTGGCAGGCGCCGAAGACTTTTTTATCCATTTTGCCAACGATATTACGGAGTGGGCGAAGGACAGCATGATTCCCAAAAAATGTGAAACGGCCACAAGCTGTGCTGCCTGTCATAATGCATAGATCAGAGACCTGACTTCCCTGCGTTGCCAAAAGGGCGACTGCATCACCCGATGCAGTCGCCCTTTTTTTATGCGAGAGAGTTTGTATTCTCTACATAGCTTATGTCTTTTTTCGCCTTCGCGTAACAGTTCGAAA
>JBFIMV010000291.1:0-3910 GCA_041611575.1 Desulfuromonadales bacterium
GAAGGTTTTGACATTGAAGAGGATGGCATCTTCGCCAAGGTAGTAACGAATCATATCGGGAACATAGGCATAGACAGCCTTGTCATCGGCTACCCCGGTCCCCGGAGCATTGGCAAGGGCAACCCGTCCTGCCCGATAGGCACGCATCAGACCGGGGACACCAAGCATGGAGTCTGCGCGGAACACCACCGGGTCGATGAAATCGTCGTCGATGCGGCGATAAAGGACGTCGACCTGCTTCAGACCGGTGGTGGTGCGCATCATGACGCGATCATCGACGACCACCAGATCGGGACCTTCGACAAGTTCGATGCCCATCTGCTGGGCCAGGAAGGAATGTTCAAAATAGGCGGAGTTATAAACCCCGGGCGTCCAGACGGCAACGACCGGCTTGTCGCGACGGGCCGGCGCAAGGCTTTGCAGCAGGCCAAGCAGACGGTTCGGGTAATCTGAGACCGGGACCACCCTGGCGGCATCGAACGCCTTTGGGAAGCTGCGCTTCATGACGACGCGGTTTTCGAGAACGTAGGACACTCCGGAGGGACAACGCAGGTTGTCTTCAAGGACATAGAAGCAACCGTCACCACCACGCACCAGGTCGGTACCGGTGATGTGGCACCAGATGCCGCCGGGAGGGTTCAGGCCGATGCACTCCGGCCGATAGCCGCTCGCCGAGTAGACAAGCTCCTTCGGGATGATGCCGTCCTTGAGAATCTTCTGGTCGTGGTAAAGATCGTCGATGAACAGGTTCAATGCCTGGACCCGTTGTTTCAGGCCCGCCTCAATGGTGACCCATTCGTTGTGCGGGATGATGCGCGGGACGATGTCAAAAGGGAAAATCCGCTCCGAGCCCTGCTCATCACCGTAGACGCTGAAGGTGATTCCCATCTGCAGAAGAGTTTTCTCGGCAGCCTGCTGCCGTCGTTTCAGCTCTTCGAGCGGCAGGACATTGAAACGCTCGACGACGGCCTCCGTGCCAGGCCTCGGCTGGCCTCCTTCATCGAACATTTCATCGAAAAACCCGCCATTGTCATAATCTTTAAAACGCATGCAACCTCCATAGAATTTAAGAGACGCGCGACAAAGAAACACTGTTTCAATTCAAGCACTAATCATGGCACATGTCAAACATGTCATTTCTGCAAAACCTACAAATTTCATTGTTCTATCTTGAATTACGCCATGTTACCAAATTTGCTTTCACCGCCTCCCATCCTGGCAGAACCACTCATTTTAATCCGAAAATTTTCTCACATTTATCTTACTTTTTTGTTGTGCTGCCTGAAATCATTTGTTATAGTCTGGCCAACTCTTCGATTGCCTGCAAGCCGAGGAGTCTTGGACCCCGCGTATCCCCCCCCTCCTTACGCGGGGTCTTTTTTTGCCTTTTTTCTGGCTCCCCGGTCAGTGCCTTTTTCCCTTGACTGTATTTTTCAGCTCCTTTAACATTCGCGACATGTTCCCCTGACACCTGTCAGGGATTTTGCCCCGTGATTCCCCTCCTTCACGGGGCCATTTTTTTCACGCGCACCCCGGCAAGCAACAGACACATCCTAATCCGCCTTGAATGTCTTCAACAGATGTGGCAGCAGCTGTTTCTTGCGTGACAGGACACCCTTGAGCTCAAATCGCCCCGGCGCGAGCCTTGGATAGCCGATCCGCGCCACCATCTCCCGCTCACCGTACGCCAACAGCTGGCTGTGCTGCTGCACGATGTCAGTGACCAGGAGCGCGGCGACCTGCAAGCCGAGCTTGACGGCCAAAGCCGACAGGCCCTCGCTTAATTCCTCCAGTCGGTCTTCAAATTCCTGGAAGGTCACCACCTCGACCTGACCGACACCGAAGCGACACCCGTCGATTTCGTACTCCTTGAAATCTGCCGTCAGAATTTTTTCTATTTCGGTATGTGCCGAGAGGGCGCTGCCGGCCTGGAACATCTGCCGCCCGAAAGCCAGCGGATCCATGCCGGCGCAGCGGCCAAGCCAGTTCAGCAGTTCACGGTCGGCATCGGTGGTTGTCGGCGACCTCAGCAGCACCGTGTCGGACAGAATCCCTGCCAGCATGAGGGCTGCGGTCTTTTTTTCAGGTTCGAATCCCGCCTGGCGAAAGAGGGTCGCGACAACCGAGCAGGTCGAGCCAAGCGGCTGGTTGATGAAGCGGATGGGCGCTTCAGTGTGGAAGTTGCCCAGGCGGTGGTGATCGATGATTTCGAGGATCTCCACCTGGTCAGCCCCCGGGACAGCCTGACCAAGTTCATTGTGGTCGACCAGGATCAACTTGAGGGAAGTCGGCCGCAATAGGTTCGACTTGGTGACGACACCGCAGATTCGGCCCGACTCGTCGAGGACCAACGCACCAGGTGCCGAACTCCGCATCAGTATCCTGCGCAATTCATCGAGGCGATCATCCGGAAAGGCCCGGGGCATGTCGTTGTCGGCGAGCAGGCGCACCGGCGTCGACATCCTGGCGAGAAGGGCGCAGGATGCCGTATCGAGCGGGCTGCTCAGCACAGAAACACCTTGTCTCCGTGCCTCGGAGAGGAGATCTTCATCGACGCTGTAGCCGCCGGTAACGACCAGCAGGCGGATCCCCATGGCGATGGCGTCACGATGAATGTCGCGGCGGTCGCCGGTCATGACCACGACGCGACGCGGGTCGGTGCCGGCGAGGTGCTTGCCAAAACTCCCTTCCGACATGGCCCCGACAAACAGCTCGAGTTCTTCGGTCCGCTCATCGTCCTCGAGGTAGACGGCCCGCGCCTGCAGGCAGGTCTGGATCGAGCGGGGCGAGGTCATCACCTGGCGAATGCGCTCACCGTGTCGCGGCAGGAAGATATGTTCCGGAAGCCGCTTGAGGATGAGGGCACCGAGTGGTTGATCGTCCTCCCCGACCACCGGCAACATGCGGATGTCGCGCCGACGCATGATTTCCAGTGCCTGCATCAGCGGCGCCTCGGCGTCGATTACGGCCGGCGAGCCGGAAAGCGCGTCGCGCACCCGCGGGAAGACATCGGCCAACAGCACGGGAGGTGAAATACCCAGAGACTCGAAGACGAACTCCGTCTGTCGATTGAGATGACCGGCGCGCGCCGGCTCAACTCCCTGATGCCCCTGGAGGCGGCAAAGCTCGGCGTAGCCGACGGCACTGCAGACCGAATCGGTGTCAGGGTTGCGATGACCGATTACGAAAACCCGTTCCTGCTGACTCAAGGTGTCACCTCCGCCAGGTATCCCCGGACATCACCGAGGCCTATCATATCCTTGACAATGCCGCGCTCGACCAAGCCGCTCCGGTTGAACCACACGTAAACAAGGCCGTTGTTGGTGTCGAAGACCTCCGGGTCGAGAGTGATCTGCAGCAGCAGCCCGCCGGGAGGGAAATACCCGAGTTTTTCCTGCTCTTTGCCGGTGAGCACCGTTATGCCGATATCGCTGAAGCCGTCACTCGAGAAGGTCGGGACTGCGTATTTCGCACCACTCACCAACGGACCGTAGTGGCCGGCCCTCAGGTTATAAAAGGCCGCGAGCATGTCGACCGGCCGAACTCCCTCGGGGAAAGCCACCACCTTGCCCTGGCCATAAACCCCGTTCCGTGCTTTTTCCATCGTCACGGTGCGGTTCACATAATCATAGCGGTATCTCTTGGCCCGGTCCTTGTGTGTGCCCAGGGTATTCTTCTGTATGCGCGACACATGCTCTATGCTCTGCAGAAAACCGTCCGGAGTCAGTTCCATCAAGCTGGTATAAGTCTGGACCCGGTTGCCGGCAAGCCAGGAGGCGATCCCGAGGGTGCGTCCGACCATTTCCACCCGGTAGACGTTCGGTTTCTCAGTGGCGGAAAGCCGCAGCTGCCCCGCCGCCAGTTTTTTGAAAACCAGAAAATCCATGTAGTAGGACAGCTCTTCGCCGAC
>JBFIMV010000292.1:0-3894 GCA_041611575.1 Desulfuromonadales bacterium
AACCCGACCTCGCGGCCGGAGCGGGTGACGAAACGGTCTTCTATGGCCGTCAGCTTCCCGGCTACCAGGGCAAACAGGTAGCTCGGCTTGGGGAATGGGTCTTCGAAGGTCGCAAAGTGCCGGCCGTCATCGAGGGGGCCGGAAGCGACCAGGTTGCCATTGGAGAGCAGGACCGGACAATCGGCGAGAGGGCCGGCCACCGTTACGGTAAAGCGGGCCATGACGTCCGGCCGGTCCGGATAGAAGGTGATCTTGCGGAACCCCTCGGGTTCGCACTGGGTGCAGTAGATGCCGCTGGCCCGATACAGGCCTTCGAGGGCGGTGTTGGCTTCGGGGTTGATTTCGACCAGGGTCTCGATCTCAAAGCTCTCCGGCACGGACGAAACCGTCAGCCCCTCGTCGTCCTGTTGGAACGCGTCTTCGGCGAGCTGCCGCCCGTTGAGAGACACTCTGACCAAAGCCAGGTTTCGCCCGGCGAGGCGCAGACCTGTCGAGCGGTCGGTTCGTGCCGGGTTGGCGCGCATACACAGCCTCGCGCGCACCCGGGTGCGTTGCGGTTCAAGATCGAAATGGAGTTCAACATCATCGACCAGATGGGTCGGGGGCTCATAGTCTTCAAGACGTATAGTCTGCAGTTCCTGGGTCATCAGGGGAATCTTCCTCCGGTAGAATATCTACAGCAAGATACCTCAATTTTTCCCGGCGGCAAAGGACATTCCCCAGTAAACGCGGGGTGCTGTATTGCTTCTTGACTCACCGCAGGCGCCAAGTCAGAATATTCAACAACCCTTTCCCCCTGACGAGACCTGATGCTCTACACCCCGGCATTCTGGACCATGGCACTGGCCAACCTCTGCCATACTGCCAGTTTCAGCGCTTTTTTCCTGCTGCCCCTGTATGTCCTCGATCACGGCGGCAACCAGGGAGATATCGGTGTGGTCATGGGCGTATTCGCCCTGGCCTCGGCCGTCTGCCGCCCCTGGGTGGCCGAAATGATCGACCGTATCGGTCGCAAGCGCAGCTACTCATTCGGCAGCATCCTCATGGTCGTCTCACCGTTGCTGTATCTCGGCCTGCAAGACCCGATCGACACCCATTACCCGCTCTTCCTGCTGCTGCGCGCGCTCCATGGTGTCGGTCTGGCCATCTGTTTCACCGCAGTCTTCACCTTCATGGCGGACATCCTGCCGCAAGACCGCCTCAACGAGGGGATCGGCATGTTCGGCATCTCCGGCCTGCTCGGCGTCGCCATCGGCCCGGTCCTGGCGGAGGCCACCCTGGCACGCTTCGGCTTCAGCGGTCTTTTCCTGACCTCCGCCGGCCTGGCGGCGATCGCCCTGCTCGCTCACCAACCGCTGCAGGAGAGCACTTGTGAACGCGGCACGGCAGAGCAGTCCACCTTCTTCGCTCTCCTGAAGCGGGAAAAATTCGTCGTCGTCGGCCTGCTGTCCCTGCTCTTCGGCTTCGGCCTGGCGAGCACCGGCGGCTTTGTGGCGCCCCTGGCGGAAGAACGCGGCCTGGGCTTTGTCTCGGTCTATTTCTTCTTTTATTCGGGCGGAGCGATCGCAGTGCGCTTCGTCAGCGGCAGACTGGCGGATCACCTCGGCGAAAACCGCATGCTCCCCTACAGCATGGTGCTGTACATGGCCGGGATCTTCCTCCTGCCCTTCACCCACAGCCAGGCCTTGCTCTGTCTCTCCGGAATGCTCTCCGGGATCGGCCACGGCCTGCTCTTCCCGCAGCTGAACACCATGGCGGTCCGCAACGAGCCGGCCGCGGTGCGCGGCAAGGCGACCGGCATTTTTACCGGGGGTATCGACACGGGAATCTTTGCAGGATCGGTGTTGTTGGGCTATATTGGCGACTGGTTTGGCCTCAACGTGCTGTTTGTCTGCGCCGGGTTGAGCATGGCCTCTGCACTGGCCCTTTTCCGGTTTCGCAGTTCACGTTCCACTTCTTCGAATCAGAAGGTCCCATGAAAGAGATCAAGGCGTTTTACCAGGGCACCTCGTATCACTCACCGCAACGCACAACGGGTTGGCTGGCCCGGCTGCTCCCCTCTTTCTGCTTTTACTGCAAAACCATCTGGATCGTCTGCAAGGCCAGTTACCTGGCGCATCGCGGCCGTTACGACAACAGCAACTGGCATGAGAGCAGTGTCACTGTCGTCAAGGCCCTGGAGGAGACCGGCTGTCGCCTGGAAGTCACCGGCCTGGAGCATCTCAAAGGCATTGACCGACCATGCATTTTCATCGCCAACCACATGAGCACTCTGGAGACTTTCGTCCTGCCGTCACTGATCATGCCGCAGGGTTTTGACCTGACCTACGTTATCAAGCGCAGCCTGGTCGACTACCCGGTTTTCGGCAAGGTTGCGTGTTCCCGTGATCCGGTGGTCGTCGACCGCGTCAACCCGCGCGAAGACCTCAAGGTCGTCATGGAAGAGGGAGCCCGTCGCCTCGAGCAGGGGCGCTCGCTGATCATCTTCCCGCAGCACACGCGCACGGTCGATTTCGACCCGAAGCAGTTCAACAGCATCGGCATCAAGCTCGCCAAGAAGACCGGCGCCATCGTCGTGCCGATCGCCCTGCAGACCTGGGCCTGGTCGTCCGGCAGGAAGTTCAAGGACTTCGGCCCGATCATCCCGTCGCGGACGATTCACTTCGCCTTTGGAGAACCTCTGGAAGTGTCTGACAAGGGGCAGGAGGAGCAGCAACGGATCGTCGCCTTCATCCAGAAACACCTCAGCACCTGGCGCGGTGACTCTTAGGAGTCCAAAATAGCGCCACCGTCTCCTTGACCAGCCGCGCGCCCGTCACTATATTGAGCCTGCCTGGATCAATCACGAGGGAAAAGCATGGCAAAAGACTATTACGCCGTCCTTGGCGTCGATAAAACCGCCGGCGCGGACCAGATTAAAAAAGCCTACCGCAAGCTGGCCATCAAGTACCACCCTGATAAGAACCCCGGCGACAAGCAGGCGGAAGAGCGCTTCAAAGAAATCACCGAAGCCTATGCCGTCCTGTCGGACCCCGAAAAGAAAAGGCAGTACGACCAGTTCGGCGATGCCGGTTTCCACCAGCGATTCTCCCAGGAGGACATCTTCCGCAACGTCGACCTGGGTGATATCTTCCGCGAATTCGGTTTCGGAGGACGTGGTGGCGACGATATATTCAGCCAGCTGTTCGGCGGGGCGGGAGGTTCCCACGCCTTCGGTGGCGGGCACCATCGCCGGCCGATCAAGGGGCAGGACTACCTGATGCGGCTCTCCATCCCCTTCCGCCAGGCGATCCTCGGCGGCGAGCGCCGCGTTGATATTGATCGTGCCGGCCAACTGGAGCAGCTCCAGGTACGCATCCCTCCCGGCGTCGACAGCGGGCAGAAACTGCGCATCCCCGGCAAGGGAGGCGAAAGCCATGCCGGAGGCCCGTCCGGCGACCTCCTGCTGGAGATTCAGGTACTCGACGACGCGCGGTTTCGTCGGGATGGACAGGACCTGTATACGACCGTCACCGTGCCGTTCACCGGTGCGTGCCTCGGTACAAGTGTAGAGATTGAGACTCTCGAGGAAACCAAGCGGGTCAAAGTCAAGGCCGGAACCCAGGGGGGCAGCAAGATTCGCCTCCAGGGTTTCGGAGTGCCCGGTCGACCCGGGAAGAAGGCCGGAGATTTATACGCGGTCGTTGAGATTGCAGTACCGAAGGAGTTGAGCAAAACCCAGGAGGAACTGCTGAAAAAACTGCAGGACTCGGGGTTGTAAGCAGGGCCCTCAGAAGATGGAGGCAAGCCGGGCGTAGGCTTTGTTCAAGCGGGTCGACTCTGACAACAGCATCCCCTTGAGGAGCTTGACGCCGAGATGCGGGTGCCGCTCGGTCAGTGTTTCGAAATTCTCCT
>JBFIMV010000293.1:0-3891 GCA_041611575.1 Desulfuromonadales bacterium
AAAGAAGGATATCGACAACGATGTCGCTTTTTTTTATAGGCCTGTTTTATTGTCGAAAGACAACGACCTGTCACCGACGGCGGACAGAGGTACGAGGAACATGCTCTTGGATAAGAACAGTGTGACCAAAATCAACGGCGGGCAGATCATCGGTTGTCAGGCCTGCCGGTCTGCTGTCTCCGGTTTCCAGGCGGTGAACCCTGTCACCGGTGAAATCCTTGAACCGCAATTCGGCGAGGCGACCCAGGAAGATGTCGACCATGCCGTCGCTGCCGCCTCCTCCTCTTTCGACCCCTATCGCAAGCTGCCGATGGCGCAGCGCGCGGCCTTCCTGGAGAGTATCGGTACGCACCTGACGGCGCTTGGTGAGGAACTGGTCAGCCGCGCCCACGCGGAAACGGGACTCCCCCGCCCCCGGCTCGAAGGCGAGCTGAACCGAACCGTCAACCAGCTGAAGCTCTTTGCCGGGCAGGTGCGGCAGGGCGCGGGCCTCGAGGTGCGCATCGACCGCGCCCTGCCGGAGAGGGCGCCCGTGCCGAAACCCGATCTCCGGACCATGCAGGTCCCGCTCGGCCCGGTTGCGATCTTCGGCGCCGGTAACTTCCCCCTGGCGTTTTCCGTCGCCGGCGGCGATACGGCCTCGGCATTGGCGGCCGGCTGCCCGGTGGTGGTCAAGGGTCACCCGGCGCACCCCGGAACCTGTGAACTGGCCGGTTGGGCGGTGGTGCGGGCGGCCCGGGACAACGGCATCCCCCCCGGGGTCTTTTCCCTGCTGCAGGCGCAGCAGACGGCTGCAGGGGCCGCCCTGGTGCAGCACCCGCAGGTCCGGGCCGTTGCTTTCACCGGCTCTCTGGCAGGCGGACGGGCGCTCTTCAACCTGGCCAGTGCGCGGCCGGAGCCGGTTCCGGTCTATGCCGAGATGGGCAGCGTCAACCCGGTCATTTTCCTGCCGCAGGTCTTGGCCGAGCGGGGTGCGACGCTCGCCGCCGCGCTGGTCGAATCCGTGACCCTCGGCGTCGGGCAGTTCTGCACCGCACCGGGCCTGATCGTGGTCATCGGCGGCGCAGCGACCGAGGCGTTCCTGGATGAGCTCGAAGACAACCTTGCCGCCAGGCCGCCCGGAGTCATGCTGCATGGCGGCATCAAGCAGAACTTTCTGACCGAGCTGCAAAAGCGGTCCTCGGTTGCAGGCGTCGTGCGCCGCGGTCGACCTGCTCCTCAGCCGGACGGCTGCCAGGTGACCCCGGTGCTCTTGCAAACCGACGCGCAGACCCTGCTCGGCAACCCGGCCCTTGCGGATGAGGTCTTCGGTCCGTCGGCCCTGGTCGTGGTCTGCGATTCCGTAGCAGAGCTGCTGGTGGTGGCGGAGAGCCTGCCGGGGCTGCTGACCGCGACCCTGCACGGCACCGATGCCGAGCTCCGCAGCCACGGCGGACTGGCGGAGATCCTCGAGCGCAAGGCCGGGCGCCTGGTCCTGAACGGGTTTCCGACCGGCGTCGAGGTCTGCGCCGCGATGCATCATGGCGGACCTTATCCGGCGACGACCGACAGCAGGAGCACTTCGGTCGGTGTTGCCGCCATGCAGCGGTTCCTGCGCCCGGTCTGTTACCAGAACTTCCCGCAGGACTTGCTGCCCGGACCGCTGCGCGACCGGAACCCGGAGCGCCTCTGGCGCCTGGTCGACGGTCAATTGAGCTGCGAAGACCTCTAGCGGCCATGTCCCTCCACCCTTTCATCACATTCAGCAGGTCGAACCGGCGCCTGATTTTTCTTCTGATCGCCTGCCACCTGGTATGGAGCTGCGCCGTCATCGGCCTCTGGTCGGCCGGTCAGCTGTTCGACGCGGCCGCTCCCTGGTGGTCCGTCGGTTTCGTGGCCCTGCAACTCTTTGCCGCCGCCCAGCTCCTTCTGCCCGTGTTGCTGATGCATCCCGAAGAACGCTCGCGCGGATTTTATCTCTTCTGGGGAGCAGCCCTGGCGCTGTGCATCTGGCTGCTCCACCGGTGGGTTCCGGAGGGGGCCTGGCTGCCACTGGTGACCGTGCTGCAGTCGGCCCTGCTGCTGTTGGTCGCAACCGTCACCGGTGCCGCCCTGGCCCGCTACGTCCATCGCCTGTGGGAGATTGTGCCGGTCTGCCTGGTGATGACGCTGGCTGATTTTGCCAGCTGGCTCCACGGCCCGACCGCCGCGTTCACGCAGGCGATAGAAAATTACTACCGTGCGCCCGCTGGCCCGCCGCCGCTCATCGACATGGTGCTGATCAAGCTGGCCTTCCCCGGCCCCGCCGGCCTGGCGCCGGTCTTCGGCATCTCCGACTGGATCATGGTGGTGTTCTTCGCCCTGGTCGCCCGTCGCCACGGGGTCAACGACAACCTGTTCGGCGCGCACGGCGAGAGGCTGGCCCGCGAGGGACAGGTCGGTCGCTACCTGCCGGTGTCGGTGGGTGCGCTGTTTGTCGCCATCGTGCTGGCCCAGGCTTCCGGGGCCTTTGTCCCGGCCCTGCCGCTGATTGCCCTGGTCATGCTCCTCTGGTACGCTGCCCGTTTCCTGCTGATGCGGCGGCGGATCTGAAGCATGCGTCCAGCTATCCAACTCCAGGCAACCCTTAACGAGACAGGTCCCAAATGAAAAAAGCTTGCGGCAACCTCGTCTATTCAAGCGAACATGGCCGCATGTGCCCGGCTTGCGGCAAGCCGGCCGCCGGCTGCGTCTGCCGCAAGCCGGTACCGGCCGCCCCTGCCGGCGACGGCGTGGTGCGTGTCGGCCGCGAAACCAAGGGACGCAAAGGCAAGGGCGTGACCCTGATCAGCGGCGTGCCCCTGCCGCCGGAAGAGCTCAAGGCGCTGGCGAAAGAACTCAAGACCCGCTGCGGGTCGGGCGGCACGCTGAAGGAAGGCGTGATCGAAATCCAGGGCGACCATCGTGATGTGCTGATCGAGCTGCTTAAAAACAGGGGGTGGCCCGTCAAGCGGAGCGGCGGGTGACGACGGCTGCTGTCAGCCAAATCACGGCAGCCGTAGCCCTGCGGGGGTGGCAATCAGAGGGCGGAAGCTGTTATACTCGAGGCAATCGAAGCCAGAAGGAGGTTCATCCATGACGTGGTTTAGCCGATACTTCCCGGTGGCGTTGGCCCTGGTCCTGTGGGTTGCCGGACCATCCCTTGCGGCCGGTACGCAAATGTCAGCGAATGACCTGCCGCGGATTTCCGTGGAAGAAGTGCGCGCCCTGCAGGCCTCGGGCGAAAAGGTTGTTTTTCTCGATACCCGCACCAACTCCCAGTGGGAGGCGGCCGATCGTCAGCTGCCGGGCGCCCGGCGGCTGGTCAGCAACGCTGATTTTCAGGCATTTGTGAATACGGTGCCGAAGACCGCCGCCGTGGTCACCTATTGCACCTGACCGAACGAAGCCTCGAGCGCCGGTCTGGCGCTCGCACTTTTGCAAAACGGCTTTACCCGCGCCTGGCCGCTCCTGGGAGGTTATGCCGCCTGGCTGCAGGCCGGCATGCCGCTGGAGCCGAAATAGACCCAGATCGATGACTGTTGCACACAGCGCGGGCATGCATTAACATGCGCGCCAGGATCAAGTCTTTAATACATCAGGAGGAATATACCCATGTCCGAACATCTCAAGGTCCATGTCAATAAGCAGGTGAGCAAGGAAGAGGCCTTCTTCGCCCAGCAGGAGCAGGAGCGCATCAAGGCCCTGCGGGAGAAGGCAGCTCTCGACAGCGACAAGAAGTACCGGGAGGATCACCAGTACCACTGCTTCCGCTGCGGCACGAAATCGCTGGTCGAAATCCAGAAGGGCAAGGTTTCCGTCGACATCTGCGTCAACGACAAGTGCGGTGCGCTGCACCTCGACGCCGGCGAGCTCGATGCCCTTCTCGAGGAC
>JBFIMV010000294.1:0-3868 GCA_041611575.1 Desulfuromonadales bacterium
CAGGCTCAGGCCATCCGTCTCCGGCGTCCTTGAGGCGGGTCCGGATTTCTTCCCCGAGGATGCGATGCAGGTCATCCGGCGTGCTCCGGTCGATCTCCTTGAGACGGGCCTCCAGTGACCGGACCAGCTCCTGGGTTGCCTGCATGCCGAAATCCGCCGTTATGAGAACCTCCTCGAGCTCTTCGAGGAACCCGGCATCAAGCCTGGCATGTTTGCCCAGCAGGCTGTCGACGCGACCGACCAGCGAATCGCGGGTCTTGGACAGCCCCAGGCGCAACCGGCCGAACAAGCCGGCCTCTTCAGCAGCCGGCACGGGCTGAGCCTCCGGGAGTCCAGTGATTTCTTCTTCTACCGTGGGGATATCGCCCGTCGCCTCGAGGTCCTCAGCGGGCATGTCAGGCGCGGCGGCATCGTCGGGAGTTGCCTCTCCAACCTTCGCTCCCGGCTTACGCAGGTTTCTCCTGAGCAGCAGAACGACCACGAGCAGCGACAGCAGGGTCAGCACCAGGTAGATGGCGACGAGAGCGGCCATCGCCCCATGTTCGGCGGGCACGCCCAAGGCAACCATGATTTCAGCGAGTCTGTTCAACCAGAGTTCGAAATTCATAACAGGTCCGGATAACACCTTAATACTGAGAGTTTGAAAAATACTCAGGCAATCTCGCGGTAGAGCGCCTGACTGCAGCGACGCGCCTCGAGAAGCGCCCGTCCGAGCATGTCGGAGCGGTTCAGCGTCAGCACCAGGTAGTACTCGCGCGTGACCGGCACCACCAGGGTCTGCCCCTGCTTCGTCGTAATGATGATTTCATTGAGCTGGTCGTCACCGAGCCGGTCGACGACGTCACGCAGGTTGTTCAGTATGACCCCCTTGTGCGCGCCGATCACCTTGAGGTCGTAATCATCGAGGACCCCCGCCTGATCAACGGCCTCGCCCTCCCAGTCGGCGATAATCGCCCCCTGGGCTCCGGGCACGCGCGCCACCAGTTCGTTCAGCAGGGTCTTGAAAGGCATGGCTCAGGCGACCTCTTTCATGCAGACGGACACCAGCTTGGAAACACCCGGCTCTTCCATGGTGATCCCGTAAAGATTGTCGGCGATCTCCATGGTCCGCTTGTTGTGCGTAATGATAATGAACTGCGAGGTCGTCGACATCCGCGCAACGATTTCATTGAAGCGCCCGATGTTGGCATCGTCCAGGGGGGCATCAACTTCATCCAGCAGACAGAAGGGCGAAGGCTTGATCAGGAAGATGGAGAAGATCAGCGCGACGGCCGTAAGGGCCTTTTCTCCGCCGGACAGAAGAGTCACGTTCTGCAGCTTCTTGCCGGGTGGCTGCGCGATCACTTCGATGCCGGTTTCAAGCAGGTCGTTTTCATCGGTCAGGGCCAGCTCTGCCTGTCCGCCGTTGAAGAGTTGCGGAAAAATCTCACGGAACTTGGCGTTGACCAGGTCGAAGGTTTCGCGGAAACGCTTGCGGGTCGTCCGGTTGATCTTGGAGATCGCCGCCTGCAACCCTTCGAGCGATTCCTGCAAATCCTCCTGCTGGGCGGAGAGGAAACCGTAACGTTCTTCCAGCTCCTGGAACTCTTCGATCGCCATCAGGTTGACTTCGCCGATTTCGTCGATGCGTTTCTGCAGGTAATCACGACGTTCCCCGGCAGCCTTCTCATCGAACTCCGGGTCCAGCCTGGCCGCTGAATCGGCGGCATGCAGCTCAATCCGGTAACGCTCCAGGTAAGCCTGGTGCAGATGCTCGATCTCCAGCTGCAGCTCGCGATTCTGCATCTGACGAACAGACAGCTCTTCACGCAGCTGCTGCGTTCGTCCGCGCATCTGCTTGAGTTCCGTCTCCCGATGCTCGATATCCCGACGGCTTTCCTCAAAGCGTTCACGCAGGCGATCGAGCACGGCCTGCTCCTCGACCCGCCGCCGATAGAGGACTTCCATCTCGGTCTTGAGCTGACCGGCCTCGACCCGCAACGCAGCCTGCCGCTCGACACCTTCCCTGGCGTCCTGACCGAGGGTGACCTGCCGGCGGCTGAGCTCCTCGCGGAGGCTGGAGAGTCGTTCGAGGGCCTTGCGCCCGCTCTCTTCACGTTCGCGTAGGCTCGCCAGGTTCACCTTGAGGGTCGTCACCACCTGGCGCACTTCAGCCGCGCGGGCGCGCAACCCGAGCAGCTCTTCCTGCTGCCGGCCGACGAGCGCTTCGAGCTCACGCTTCTCACCTTCACTGGCGACACGACTGCTTGAAGACTGCTCCTTGGTCTTCAGCAGTGATTCATATTCTTCATGCAGCTGATCTTCCTCAAAGCTCAAGACTTCGATGCGTTCCTGCAGCCGCTGGTTCTCCTGGCGAAGACCGTCAAGGTCCTTGCGGTTATCAATCACCCGGAGCTCCAGCTGATGGAGTTCCTGCTCCGTCCGACGCAGGACCCGTTCGGTTTCAGCGGCATCCTCGCGCACCGCATCACGCTGGCCGTTGAGCGCGGAGACCTCGTCCTCCAGGTCTTTCACCTGTTTTTCCAGGTCTTTCATTTCGCGTTTCTTGTGCAACAGCCCCTGGTCCAAAGCCCGGCGGCCACCGCCGGTCAGCTCCCCGCGATGCGTCAGCAGGTTGCCGGCCTCGGTCACCAATGTGACCCCGAAGGGCAAGGGTCGACCGAGGTAAGCGTCAAGATCATCGACCAGGCAGACCCCGGAGAAGAGTCGCTCCACGACGTCCTGGAACCCACGGCGACAGGTCACGACATCGATCAGGGGCGTGCCCCCCGCAACGACCGGCACATCACCGGATGCTCCCATCTCCGGGAGCAGAAAAGTACAACGGCCTTCCTTGCCCCGGAGAAAATCCAGCGCCTCGGCAATATTTTCCTGTCGACCGGGGAGCAACGCCTGGACCCGGTCGCCCAGGACCGCCTCGACCGCCGCCTCGAGATGTGGCGGGACCTCGAGGACATCGGCGACCAGCCCCTGCATGTTGGCCTTATGCCCGGCATCCGACAGCAGCGCCTTGACACCGCGCGCGTAGCCTTCGAGGTTGCTCTCGAGCTGACGCAGCGATTCGAGCCTGGAGCGGTGACGGCTGAACGTTTCGCGACGTTGCAGCAGTTGATTTTCAAGCGTTTCCATCTGCGACCGCAGCGCTACGAGGCGGTCATGCATTGCCTGGCGCTGATGCACCAGTGCGCTGCGCTCCCCTTCAATCGTGTCGAGAGTGCCGGACAATGAACTGCTGCTGTCCTGCAGGCGCTCGAGCTGCCCGGTCACCGCCACCGCCTCCTGGCGGTTGCGCTCGGTCAGCTCGGTGAGAACCGACAGCCGGCGATCGGCTTCCTCTTGTTGGCTGCTCGCCCGGGTCAGTTCGGAAAGGAGAGTGTAAAGCTTCTGACGAACCTGCTCAAGCTGCCGGCCGAGGCTGTCTTCCTGTTCGGTCAGATCACCAAGGAGTTCCTCGTGATCCGTCAGCTTGCCCTGCTCTGCCGCGAACAGGCCGGTCTGATCAGTCTGGGCTTGCCGCAGAGACTTTTCCTCGTCGTCGATCGCTGACAGCCGACGTGTAATCTCCTCAAGTTCCGCGGCTATTTTTTCCTGTTGTCTATCAAGCGACGAGACTTCCCGGGAACCGAACTCGAGACGGCTTTCGACACGCTGGATCTCCCCGGTCAGGTGAAACACCTTTTCCTGCCCCTGGGCCGTCTCCTTCTCACGCTCCACATGTGCGATACGAGCCTGTTCGAGCTCGAGCTCGGTTTGCTCCGTCAGCCGGACCGCTGCCTCGACCTGAGAGGCCTGCTCTTCGGCCGACCGCCCGGCAAGGCCGGCACGTTCGGTCAGCGCCGCGAACTGGCGCAAGGCGAACTGGAGCTCG
>JBFIMV010000295.1:0-3863 GCA_041611575.1 Desulfuromonadales bacterium
ACCGCCCCCACCCGGAGTAACAGGCCACGACCGTCACATCACTCAGCGGAGCACCGGACTCATCGACGACCTTGCCCGTGATGGTTTGCGGTTCATGGCTGCAGGCGCTGCCGGTCGTGAGGAACAGGAGGGCTACAAAGAGGCGGAACGTGGATGCGATTTTCCTGCTGTTTCGGTTGTTCATTCGCGGTCGCCAATTGCAAACAGGGGCAGGCTGATCTTGCAGTGCAGCCTGCCCCGTTTAAATGAGTGATTTTATCCTCAAGATCGGCCTTCCAAAGCTCGAACAATGGAAGATTCTGAGGCAATTTATCGTGATTACGGCCAACTGTTAAGGACGACCGCTCCACACAGGAGCGAAGGACTTTTTTCGTGGCTCCTTACTACTTGCAGTCACCGACTCTTTTGCCGGTCATTTTCTGCGTCATGCCTGAGGGCATCTGGTCGCCTGTGGTGACAACCGTCCCTTCAAAGTTGTCGCCACGGTAAACGATCTTGCCTTTGCTGAGCATTTTCTCTCCGGGCGAGTCGCACTTGATTGTCCAGGTTACCGTGTCACCGGTCACCTTCATTTCCTGCATCTTGCACTCCTTGTCCTGTTCCTCGTTCTTCGGGACAAGGTCTTCCTTGGTAATACATTGCCTGTGCGTCATGGCCGGCATGCTGAAAGCCATCCCGGGCATTTCCATCGTGGAAGAGATTTCCCATTGTCCCGGGCGCATGTTAGGCTCCGCCTGCGCCTGGGAACAGACAAGAGCAACAGCCATGATCAGCGACGAAAAGACGATTATTCCGCGCATTTGAGTGACTCCTCAATAGAGTTTGGCAGCAAAAATCATATCGACATCTGTCGAAAGACTAGCACGAGAAGGGCAATAATCAATGACCGGTGCTTTGCGTCTGACGGAATAATGTGGTGACAGTTACCTCATTTCTCTCCGTTCGAGAGGAATGAGGTAACTGTCACCAATTTCCAACGCCTCAGCGAAACGCCGTGCCCAGCGGTCCTGGCTGGGCACGTCCAATATTTCGTCCTGTCGGAACTCCACCTGGACATGCGGTAACCCCCTACGCAGGGCATGAAACGGGATGCTGTAGTCGGTTTCCGGATCGACATCATACGGTTGATTGTCACCCACGATCACGTCACCGGGCCGCCGCAGAGCGGCGAGCACAGGTTCGGCAATGCGGCGGTCGAGATGGCTCGCGATCGCTATTTGCCAGGGCCTGGGTACGCCGGCAAGCACTGCCGTCATGGAATGAATGGCCACCAGGACCGATGGTACGCCGCGCGCCGCGCGATCCTGCAGGACCGCCTCGATCGCCTGATGATACGGGTGAAACCACCGTTCGATGCGGGTCGCCCTGGCGGCTTCACCGAGGTGCAGGTTGCCGGGAATCACTGTGCCGTCGCTTGTTTCCGGGATCAGGTCCACGGTGTTGAGTTGGCGGTTGCAGTCGATCACCAGGCGCGAGGTATTGCAGAGGATTGCCGGTGCATCGAGGATTTCCGAGAGTGCCGCTGTGACGCCCGCCGCGCCGATATCCCACGCGATGTGCCGGTCAAGCTCAGACGCCGGCAGACCGAGCCGGTGAAGTTCCGCCGGGATGTGGTTGCTGGCGTGATCGCAGAGGAGCACAACCTGGCCGGTCCCTTGGGGGCGAAGGATACGCGCCGCCGTCACGGCTTCCTCATTCAGCCGTCTCGGCAACGTCCACGGTGACCTCCATATCGAGGAAGGCCTGCGCGGAACCCGAGTAGGTCCCCCACAGGGGGAGCACATGTTCGGGGGCCCAGGCAACACCGACGCGGATCAGGTTGCGGTTGCCGATGATGCTGTTGGTCGGGTCGAAATCGACCCAGCCGGCACCGGGCAGATAGGCTTGCATCCAGGCATGGGTGGCTCCGCCCCCGGCGAGACCGGAGCTGTCGGGAATAAAGATATAGCCACTGACAAACCGTGCCGCGATGCCGAGGGAGCGGACAGCGTCCATCATCAACACCGCAAAATCCCGGCAACTGCCACGACCGATCAGCAACGTCTCCTCGGGAGTCTGCACCCCCTTCTCAACGCGGCGATTGTAGCGGATCTGTTCGCGAATACCATAGTTCATGGCGCGAAGCAGCTTCATGGTGTCTGTAGCAATAGCCGAATCGAGAAACTGCAACGCCCATTTGGCGACACGTTCGCCCGGGTAGTGGCGGTCCAGGGCGCGTGTGAGATTGGGCAGGTCCTCATCGGAATAGCGGAAAGGATACTGACGGGCATAATCCTCAAGCGGATACTCCGGCAAGGTATCCTCGAAATGTTCGAGGGTCACGGTGCTTTCGAAGCGGAGTTCGGCGGCAGGGCCTTCAAAAGTGGCTATAGCGACGGAATTATCGAAGGGATCGTGCAGCCAGCGCAGCTGCGCGGGTTGCGGTGTGATCGAGAGGTTGATGCCGATCAGCCGCAGATCGTGACTCTCGCGCGGTCGAAACATCATGCAGTGTTCACCGAGGACGACGGGCTCCCGGTAACGGTAGACGGTATTATGGTTCACGGTGAGAATTGACATCAGCAGGCTCCTCCCGGAAGCTCGTCATCCGGCAGCTCATCAGTCCAGACCCGAAAGCTCTCCAGCGTGTTGGGCCCGAAGGTCGTCGCAATGGCGACATCGCAGGCGTCACGGCCTCGCGCCATCAGGACGCGACCCCGGCGAGGGACATTGTTGCGCGGATCGAAGATGTGCCAGCGGCCGTCGATCCAGGCTTCGAACCAGGCCGCAAAATCACCCACAGCGAAAGGCGGGGGCAGGCCGAGATCGCTCAGGTAGCCGGTGCAATAACGCGCCGGGATATTCAGGCAGCGGCAGAAGGTCATCGCGAGATGCGCGTAGTCGCGGCAGACCCCGATCCGGTCGTAATAGGCCCCCGCGGCGCTGCGGGTTGCGCTGGCGTTCTGGTAATCGAAGACAATATGGTTGTGAACGAAATCACAGATAGCCTGCACGCGCCGGTAGCCGAGGGGCGTATGGCCGAAGAGCTGCCAGGCCGTCTGGGACAGCAAGTCCGTCTCGCAATAACGGCTGCCCAGCAGAAACACCAGGGTTTCTGCCGGCAGCTCCTGCACGGAGTCCTGCCAGGCGTCGGGCATAACCTCGTCGGGCTGGTTGTTGTCCCGGATGATCGCATCGGTCGTCAGGCGAAGACGCCCGGCAGGCGCCACGCCACGGTTGCACCAGTTACCGAAGGCGTCATGGTAGCTGGTGATCGGCATGAACGGCTCGCTGATAAGGCGGTCGGGAACAACCAGGTCGGCGGCCCTTGAATGGTGGACATTCACGAGCAGGATGATCGGCGTCGCCTGGGCAAAGTTATAAATCAGTTCGTACCCGATCCGCAGATGCACGGCCCTCTCCTCTTGTCTTCCTTGATCTGACACGTTATGGACTCCCCGCTATTACGGCGGAAGGTCGCACCTCATTATACCTGTTTTCCGAGGTTCATGAGCGCGTACCGGCTTTTTCTCCCGCTTCACTCAGTCACCGAACGACACCGCAAGCCAACCGGCAGCTGAATCTGGGCACTGGCCTTGGCGACAGGCCCACAACTCCATAACCATAACAATCACTTGCAGACACACCCAGGCGATCAGCCAACTCACCAGCCACAATAAACAAAAGCCACCGCCGGTCGGGCCGGTTCGGTGGCGCAATACGTGTCAGGACAGATCCGAATTCATCCGGCCCGGTTACAGACCTTCAAGATTAATGTGGTGACAGTTACCTCATTTCTCTCCATTCGAAAGGAATGAGGTAACTGTCACCAATTTAAGAGCCTTCAATCTGAAACCAATCAGGTTCTTTCCTGGGACTTCCGG
>JBFIMV010000296.1:0-3858 GCA_041611575.1 Desulfuromonadales bacterium
CGACAGCCTTTTCCGTGACCTGCGGCGGGGTGATGATCGAAATGCTTTTCACGTGATCAGGCAGGTCGCTCACCGAGGCCACGCAGGCCAACCCTTCGATCTCTTTCTCCACCGGGTTGACCGGCACGACCGTACGCCCGTTCTGCTGGTAGCAGCGCAGCACCTTGTTGCCGTATTTGTGTGGTTTCGACGAAGCGCCGACGACGCCGAAGGCTTCGGCGGCCAGAAAGGTGTTGATGCGGTCGACAATATCCATGCGAGGATCCTTTCCCGAGGTGTTTCGCCATTGTACCTCAAGGCGAGGCGTCAGGGAAGAATATGGCCGATCAGGTCAAGCAGCGGGCCGGGGAAGAGTCCGAACAGCAATACGGAGAAGGAGCAGACCCAGAGGACGGCATGCTCCAATGCTGTGCCGGGGTGCCGGCTCCTTTGCTTTTCATCTGCCTGGAACAGGTACATCGCCACGCGCAGGTAGAAAGCGAAGGAGATCAGGGAGGCGAGGATGCCGAGCAAGACCAGACCGAGATACCCGGCCTGCAGGGCCGCCTTGAAGATGGCGAACTTTGCCATGAAGCCGGCGGTTGCGGGGAGTCCGGCCAGCGACAGCAGCAGCAGGACCAGGATGCCGCAGCGCACCGGGTGTCGGTGGCCGAGGCCGTGCCATTGGGAAAAGTCCATCGGCTCGCCGTCATCATCGGCCAGCGAGGCGATCACGGCGAAGGTGCCGAGACCGGTCAGCGCGTAGACCACGACGTAAAAAGTCGCCGCCGCCAGTCCCTCGTTTGTCTGGCACAACAGGCCAACCAGGACCGTCCCCATGTGGGTGATCGATGAGTAGGCGAGCAGGCGCTTGATGTTGGTCTGACGCAGGGCGCCGAGGGCGCCGACCAGCATGGTCAGGGCCGCCAGCAGCCAGACAAGATCGACCAGGTCGCGCCAGGCCGGTCCGGCCGCCGCCAGCAGGCCGATCAGGGCGGCGACCACCGCCCCCTTGGAGCCGGTGGACAGCAGCGCGCCGACCGGTGCGGGCGCCCCCTGGTAGACATCGGGGGTCCAGAGGTGGAAGGGGAACAGGGATATCTTGAAGGCGACGGCGATCAACAGCATCCCCCAGCCGAGCATGCCCCAGGCGTGCAGCCCGCCGTCGGCCGCGGTCAACCGGATAACGGCGTCCGGCAGCGCCAAAGTCCCTGCGGCGGCATAAATCAGCGCAATACCGAAGGCCATGAAACCGGTGGCCACCGACCCCATCAACAGGTACTTGAGCCCCGCCTCGGCGGCCTGGTCGCTGTTCCGGTTGCAGGCAATCAGGATATAGAAGGCCAGGGTAAAGACCTCGAGGCCGAGGAACAGGCCGAGCAGATGTACGGCTGACGACATCAAGGCCATGCCGGCCGCGGCGAACAGGACCAGCGAGACGTATTCCCCGGCTCCGAGCTGCTTTTCCCGGAGGTAACGGCAGGCAATCATCAGCCCGGCCGCCGCCAGCAGCGACCAGAGGATGGTGAAGAAACGGGCGAAGCCGCCGGCGCTGAAGAGGCCGGCGATCTCGGCGGCCGGTGGCGGCACCAGTCCGGCGGCGAGCGCCGCCACCAGGGCCGTGGCGATACCGCCGGCAACCAGCGGTCGCGAATCACGATACCAGGCCCCGGCCAGAAGCAGCGCCGTACCGCCCAGGACCAGGATCAGGATCGGGGTCAGGCCGAGCAGGTCGGTCAACGTCATGGCAGACCTCCTGCCAGCAAGGTCGCAACGGCCCCATGCAACGGCTCAAGGAATGGCGCCGGATACAGCCCCAGCCAGACGACCAAGACAGCCATCGGAGCCAGGATCAGCCATTCGCGTGCGGTCAAATCCGGCATCACCCGTTCGACCTTCACCGGGCCCCAGAGAACTCCCTGCACCAGCCGCAGCATGTAAGCTGCGGCAAAGACCACGCCGAGCAGGGCGACGACCGCCCAGAACGGATGATCTTGGAAAGTGCCGAGCAGGACCAGGATTTCACCGGCGAAGTTGGCCAGTCCGGGCAGACCGAGGGAGGCCAGCGAAAAGAGCAGGAACAGTGCGGCGAGACATGGAGCCTGCCCCCAGAGTCCGCCCAGCTCCTGCAGGCTGCGGGTACCGGTGCGCTCGCGGATTGCGGCCACCAGCACGAACAGGGCGCCGGTGGTGATGCCGTGGGTGACCATCAGCAGGATGCTCCCCTCCCAGGCGGTGATCTGCCAGGCGGCCAGGCCGAGGACCACCAGGCCGAGGTGTGAGATCGACCCGTAGGCCAAAAGGCGCTTGATGTCATCCTGATGGTAAGCGCTCCAGGCGGCGTGGAACAGCCCGATCAGCGCCAGGACCCCGAGGAACGGCAGGAAGCTCGCCGTGGCGTTGGGGAAGAGCGGGAAGGCGACACGGATCAGGCCGTAGATGCCGGTCTTCAACAGCAGGCCGGTGAGATCGAGGGAACCGGCCGTCGGTGCTTCGGTGAGGGCGTCGGTCAGCCAGGTATGGAACGGCACCAGCGGCGACTTGACGAGGAAGGCCGCCAGAAAGCCGGCAAACAGCCAGCCTTCCTGGGTGGCGGTCAGCTGCGTCTGCAGCAGGTCGCCGATGACAAAGCTGTAGACCCCGGTCTGGGCGCCGTGGATCTGGTAGAGGGCGATCATGGCGACCAGCATGCAGAGGCTGCCGGCCAGGGTGTAGAGGAAAAACTTGAGCGCCGCCTTGCGACGGTTCTCGCCGCCCCAGACGCTGATGAGGAAGAACATCGGGATGAGGGCCACTTCCCAGAAGAGGTAGAAGAGGACCAGGTCGTAGGCGAGGAAGACCCCCATCAGCCCGGCTTCGAGCAACAGCAGGAGCGCAAAAAAACCTGCAATGTGACGCTCGACCCGCCAGGCGAGCAGGATCGCGGCGATCTGCATGAACGCCGTCAGCAGGATCATCAGCAGAGCGATCCCATCCATCGCCAGGACATAGCGGATACCGAAGCCCTCGATCCAGGAGGCATCTTCGTAGAGCAGCCAGCCACCTTCGTTCCCCTGGCCGTGACAGGCGAACAACCATAAACTGACGCCGAAGACTGCCAGCGAGGTGGCCAGGGCCAGCCAGCGGCAATCCGCCGGGCGGCGGGCATGCAGCAGACAGAGCCCTGCCCCGGCCAGCGGCAGCAGGATCAACAGGGTCAACCAGGGGAATTGGGGCAGACTCGTCATCGCGTTCATCCGTGCCCTCCCCCGTTGACCAGCTTGAGCAGGAACCAGCCGAGCAGCACCAGGAAGCCCCAGGCAAAGGCCGACAGGTAGGAGGTCATCCGACCGGTCGTCAGTTGCACCAGCAAGCGACCCCAGGCGGAGGCAAGGCGCGCCAGCCCGTCGAGGATGCCATCGAACAACGAGCGGTCGCAGCCGGCCGAGCAGAAACGCGCCATACCGACAAAGGGCCGAACGAAGAGGCGGTCGACCAGGGCATCAGCCTGCCAGCCACTCAGCAGGAAACGGCTGGCGGCATTCTCGAGCGGCGGCCGATAGCCGCGGTAGCGCCAGTGAGCGGCCAGCCAGCCGGTCACGGCAATCGCCACCGCCAGTCCGACCAGCATCCATTCCACATCGTGGCTGGCGCTCACCGCACGCCCGGAAAGCTCGGCGTACCAGTGATGCAGCGTCTCGCCGCCGCCGACAAAGGCCGGCAGGTTGAGGCCGCCGCCGAGCAAGGCGAGCAGGGCCAACGGCCAGAGGGGCCAGCGCATCATCAGGGGGATGGCGTGGGGGTGACCGTCACCACGCGGTTCGCCGGCAAAGACCAGGTAGACCAGGCGGAAGGTGTAGAAGGCGGTGAGCAGGGCGGTCAGCACGCCGACCCCCCAGA
>JBFIMV010000297.1:0-3853 GCA_041611575.1 Desulfuromonadales bacterium
GACTTGTGCTCGGCCAGGCCTTGACCGCATTTCTTGCAGCTTTCCTGATGCTCGAAGCTGTTGTAACCGCACTTGGGACACTTCATTGGCTTGCCTCGCTCTGGTTCGGGTTGCCATGTTGTGGAGAGATGGTCCAGTCACCGTAAAGATACTGCAAGACGGGGGCCGCTGCCAAGCCCGCTGTTTCCGTACGCAGGATGCGTGGCCCGAGATGTACTGCCTGGAAGCCTGCCGCAGTGATCTTTTCCATCTCCCCCGAAGAAAAACCGCCTTCCGGGCCAACCAGCAGCTGAACCCCTTTGGGTGGATCTTGAGGCAGGGCGGCGGCCAGGGGGATTGACCCGGCTTCCCAGAGCACCAGCCTCAGTTCATCGCCCTCGATGGCAAGGGCTTCATCCAGCGTCTGCAGCCCCGTCAAGACCGGGAGGACGGACCTTCTGCTCTGCCGTGCGGCTTCGCAGATGATGCGCTCCCAGCGCTGCTGGCGTTTCTCCCGGCGGTCAGCCGCCAGTTGCGGCACGGCATGCGCGGTCTGCACCGGCACGAAGCGGCGGATGCCGAGCTCGGTCCCCTTTTGCAGGACCAGGTCGAATTTGTCGCCTTTCGGCAAGGCTTGCAACAAGGTGAGCGGCAGCCCCTGCTCGGGTTCACGCCAACGGCGAATCAGTTGTGTGGTCGCTGCGCGTGACTGAAGTTGGCGGAGCTGAACGAGGCAGCATTCTCCCGTACCGTCGAGGAGCAGCACCTCGTCGCCCGGCTTGCAGCGCAGGACCCTGTGCAGATGATGATAGGCGTCGCCGCTGATGCTGATCTCGTCGCCCCTCAGGCTGTCGGTGGGGACGAAGAAGCGCAGGGGGTCACTCATGGCGTTGGTAGACGATGCAGGTCCACTCGTCGCGGTGGTCGGTAGCGAGAAGAGTCAGGGGATAAGCTGCGAAAGCGTCGATGACCTGCTGTTCCTGCTCGATGAGGATGCCCGAAAGGACCAGGTGACCGCCCGGCTTCAGGTGGTCGACGAGCGCCCGGCCGAGGCGGATGTTCTCGCTGGCCAGGATGTTGGCCAGGACCAGCTCAAAGCTGCCGGGAATCTGTTCCAGTTCCAGCGGCGTGATGACCACCTGTCCGTCGAGGCGGTTGAGGCGCACGTTCTCTTCGGCCACTCGGCACGCCTCGACATCAATGTCGCAAGCCAGGACCTGTCTGGCACCGAGGGCCGCAGCGGCCATGGCCAGGATTCCCGAGCCCGTGCCGACATCGAGGATCTCGTGCGGTGGGGATGCGACCTCAAAACAGCGGGCCAGCGCCTCGAGGCAGAGTCCGGTGGTGGCATGGGTCCCCGTGCCGAAGGCCTGCCCGGGGTCGAGTGTCAGGACGACTTCATCGTCCTTGGCTTCCCAGTCAATCCACGAGGGGTGGATCACCAGCCGGCCGCCCACCCTGAATGGGGGAAAATGCTGCTGCCAGTTGCTGGCCCAGTCGTCGTCTTCCAGACGGCGGTACGTCGGTTCGATCCTGGCGAATTCAGGATGGATGCCGGCATAGGGGGCCAGCGCCTTCTTGACTTCCTCGCACAACGCCGCCGGGTTGTCGGGCCAGGTGAAGTAGGCCCGGACCAGGGGGTCGCTTGCCAGGGACTCGGGATCCGGGACGGTAAAGGTGTCGAGAGAGCGCTCGGCCGCTGTCACCCCGGCACATCCCAGCCCCACGAGGATCTGGCTCGCAAGTTCAACCGCTTCGCCGGGAACGGCGAGGCTCATTTCCAGCCACGCTGAAGACATGTGCCCTGTCTTATCGGAGTTTGCCGGGCATTGCAACAGAAAATCCGAACGCTGCGAAGGATGACGTTGTGGGAACGCATTGCCTAATGAGGTATATTACATAAGTGTATATATTTTTACTATATGTGTTTTGGCGTTATTTGCAAGCAGCTGTTTTAGCGACAATAATGAACTTGACTGTAAGTTTTGACCTTTGATTTTTCATTAGTCTCTGTTAGACTTCAGCGGTATTCTCATGAGGATTTGTGATGACAACGGCCCAGGCCATCTATCTGCTTTCAGACGCCACGGGCGAAACGGGCGAAAAAATGGTGATGGCGGCTCTGACCCAGTTCCGGGACAAGCCGGTGCACCTGAAGCGAGTCAACAACGTTCGCACGAAGAATCAGGTCTATGAAGCCCTCGACGAGGCCCTGAACAACAGGGGCCTGGTGGTCTACACCATCGTCAATCGTGAGTTGGCGCAACTGGTGCACGATGAATGCGATGGCCTCGGTCTGGTCAGTATCGACCTGTTGACCCCGCTACTGTTGAAGGTCGCCCATTTCCTCAGGCTCTCTCCCAGGGAGACGCCGGGACTGCTGCATGGCGTCGATGAAGCCTATTTCCGTCGCATCGAGGCGATCGAGTTCACGGTCAAGCACGATGACGGCCAGGAACCACGCAACCTTTACCTGGCCGATGTCGTTCTGGTTGGCATCTCCCGCACCAGCAAGACGCCCCTGTCGATCTACCTGGCGCATCGCGGCTGGAAGGTTGCCAACGTGCCCCTGGTGAGCGGCATCGACCCGCCGGCGCAGCTGTTCGAAGTCGACCCGAAGCGGGTCGCCGCACTGGTGATCGATCCGCAGCGGCTGGTAGAAGTCCGGGCGGCGCGGTTGCGCAACCTGGGGCAGGACCCGCGCGCCGCCTATGCCGATTATGAGATCATCGAGGAAGAGCTCAAGCACGCCCGAAAGCTGTTCCGTCAGCACCCCTGGGTGGTGATCGATGTATCGAGCAAGGCCATCGAGGAGACTGCCAACGAGGTGTTGGTCCGCTTGGGTTTAAAATAGGTTCGGGATTTTCCGTTATTCATATTTGAACGTGGCTGGAGCATCATTCTGTCAGAGGAGGACAACATGAAAATTCTCGTTGTGGAAGACGAAAAAAAGGTTGCCAGCTTCATCCAGCGGGGCCTCGAGGGTGAAGGGTTCAATGTCGACGTGGCTTATGACGGCGAAGAGGGTGTCGCGCTCGGGGAAAAGAAAAGCTACGACCTCATCCTCATGGACATCATGCTGCCGAAGATGGACGGTCTCGCCGCCATCAAGGCGTTGCGTGACAAGGGTGTCACGTCTCCCGTCCTCTGCCTGACGGCCAAGGACACGGTTGAAGATATTGTCGCCGGCCTGGATTCGGGGAGCGACGACTATCTGACCAAGCCCTTCGCCTTTGCCGAATTGCTCGCCCGGGTGCGTGCCCTGGTGCGGCGCGGCACCCAGGAGCGCGGTGCAGAAATCACTTACGCCGACCTGCGTCTCGACCCGGTTGCCCACAAGGTCTGGCGCGGTGACAGTGAAATCGACCTGACGGCGAAAGAGTACGCCCTGCTCGAGTTTTTCATGCGCAACCCGGAGACGACCCTGACGCGCACCATGATCGCCGAGCATGTCTGGGACTACACCTTCGATTCGTTTACCAATATCATTGATGTCTATGTCAATTACCTGCGCAAAAAAGTTGACCGGGACTATGCCAAGAAACTGATCCATACCGTGCGTGGTATCGGTTACGTCCTCAAGGAAGAATAGCGAGGACGGGTTTGGCCTTTTCACCCCTGCGGTCCATCCGGGTCCGCCTGACATTCTGGTACGCCATGACACTGGCTGTCATCCTGGCAGTCAGTGCTTTGTTTTCGTATCATTATTTCTCCCACAACCTGCGTACCCAGGTTGACCGGCAGGCTCGGGAAATTGCCCGAAAGCTCGACCTGGAGCGTTCTGATCTCCTGCTTAATAAATTGCCCTTTCTGGACTGCGACAACCTCCAGACGCTGGTTCACAACGAGAACTGGGTGGCCTATATCGTGCTGC
>JBFIMV010000298.1:0-3839 GCA_041611575.1 Desulfuromonadales bacterium
CCTTTCACCTCAATTCCATTACACACAAAGCCCCGGACATCTCCTGTCCAGGGCTTTGTGTTTGTCAGTGTGAAATGCGTAACAGGATTAGCAGCTCTCGTTGCACAGGCTGCGGCGTCACTCCTTGACCTTGCCGCAAGAGGGACAATAGAACCAGTCCGGTCGCAGGCAGGCCTGGCAGTGCGGGCACTGCTTCAGGGCCGCGCTGGCCCTGGTGCGCTTCTTGACAAGGAGTAAGGTCGAAAAAGCCGCCAGGTTCAGACCGATCAGGATCCAGTTGTAGACCGGCATGTCTGCAAGCTCATACCAGTGAGAATGGCATGGACAGCTGGTCGTCAGGTTGTAGTAGACGATGAGAATAGCGATGAGGATCGCGGCAGCCCAGGCGGCCAAACGCCATTTACGCCTGCGCATGATGGCCTCCGTGCACCTGTCTCGACTGAGTGTGCTCCTGGCCGCACCAGGGACAATATCTGACCCAGCGGTCATGCACACGGCCGCAGCCTGCGCAGCAGGAGCGCAGGATGCAGCGGCAGTCCGGACAAAGCAGCCACCCCGATTCGACGTCGCGGCGGCAGTCCGGGCAGCAACCGTGCAGCAATGGCAGGCTGGTCTCCCGCGCATCCAGTTCACTGTCGATGAACCAGACCAGCACGGCCAGGCTGATAAGCAGGAGGATGAGGAGCATCGCTAGACCGCGGCCGGAAAGTCTTTCCGGTCCGCCTCCGTGGATTCGACGATGCGGCCGTCGCGCAGCACGATCAGCCGGTCGAACCATTTGCGGTTTTCCGGGTTGTGGGTGACCATTACGATGGTCTGCCCGTCCCGGTGCAGTTCGCTGAGGAGTTCCAGAATCTGCTGGCTGGTGGTGGTGTCGAGGCTGCCGGTCGGCTCGTCGGCGAGCAGCAGCGGCGGTCTGTTCACAAGGGCCCTGGCGATGGCGACTCTCTCCTGTTCACCGCCGGAGAGCTCCTGGGGCAGGTGTCGTACCCGCCCGGACAGCCCGACGCGCTCCAGCATCGCCTCCGCCATCTGCTTCTTCTCCGCTGTGCTGAAACGGGTCACGGCAAGCGGCAGCATGACGTTCTCCAGGGCGGTCAGGTAGGGCACCAGGTTGTGCGACTGGAATACGAAGCCGAGGTATTCACGGCGAAAATCGGCGAGGCGCTCCTGGGAGAGGGTGTAAACATTGATGCCGTCAATCTCCAGGGTGCCGGAGGTGGGATGACAAAGGCCGCCGAGGATGCTCAGCAGAGTGCTCTTGCCGCTCCCCGATGGGCCCATGACGCCGAGGAAGCAGCCCTCCTCGACCTGGACGTTGAGGTCCTGCAGGGCGGCGATCCGGTCGGAGCCGTTCATGTAATGTTTGTTCAGGTTGTTGAGGCGGATCAGTGACATCGTCACTCCTTCGTGGTTCTACAGGGCCCGCAACGCTTCGCTCGGCTCGAGGCGGCTGGCGCGCAGGGCAGGGAACAGCGTGGCAAACAGGCCAATGGCCAGGGTGGCGAAGAAGGCCCCCGCAGCGAGCACGGGGTCCAGGTGCAATCCCGCATGGCCTGCCTTGAGCAGCGGGAGGATGACCAGGGTCGCGCCGAGGCCGGCGAAATAACCGAGGACGCCGGCAAAGGCGCTGACCAGGCCGGCCTCGATCAGGATCAGGCGCAGCACATGGCTGCGGCGGTAGCCGATGGCGCGAAAGATGCCGATCTCGCGGGTACGCTCGTTGACTGAACCCATCATGGTGACAAACACCAGCAGGGCGCCGATGATGACCACCGTGCCGGCCACACCCCAGGCGAACATGCGGAACTGGTCTAGGGCATGCATGCGGGTCTTGACGACCTGCTGAACGGCCTGGACATCCACGTTCGGCAGCGCCGTGCTCAGCTGGTTGACCATGTCTTCCACCGGGCAGTCGTGACAGAGCGCGGCGATCTCGACCATGCTCAGCGATCCGGCCTTGCCGAGCAGAGACTGGGCGACGGGGAGGGAAGCCAGCAGCAGGTTGTCGTCCTGGGAGCCGGTCTGTTCGAGCAGGCCGACCACCTTGAACACGCGGCCGTCAATCGGCACGGCCTGCCCGATCTCGAGACCGAGCCTGGCGGCGATGGCTGAGCCGGCCACGACCTCGGGGGCGTCCCCGGGACGGCTGCCATTCAGCGTCCACCAGCGCTTCAGGCCGAATTCGACCTTGGGGTCAATGCCCATCAGCATGACCCGCTGGCCGCCGACATCAACGGTGCCGAGCACCTTGGGTGCGATCGCAGCGACGTTGCCGCGATTGGGGATCGAGTCGATGGCGACAAGGTTCTCCTGGCGGATTTCGTCGGCGATCAGGCTGACGCCGCCCAGCTGGATGCCACCATAACTGAGGTCGAGCTGGTCGCGATGCGGCGTGATGATGATGTTGGCGCCGAAGGTCTCCATCTCCATCTCGATATGGTGGGTCATCGACTGGCCCAGCGAGAGGAGGGTGACGACCGTGGCGACGCCGATCAGCAGGCCGGTCATTAAAAAGGCGGCGCGGCCTTTTCTGCGTTTCAGGTTGTGCAGTGCGATGTTTTCGAGTCTCATGTCGCTCTCTAGTTGATCATGAAGTAACGGGAGCCGCTTTCAATGTCGCGGGCCGTGATGACGATCTCCTGGCCAACCTGATGTCTTTGCAGGGGGGCCGGGTTGCAGCCGCCCTTGACTTCGTTGACCAGCTCGGTGCGGAAACGCATGTTGCAATTGTTGCAGACCATCTCTTCGCCTTCCTGGCGGTACCCCTTGAGCGCCTTGTAGCAGACGTCACAGCTGTCGAAGGCAGCACGGATCACGCCGTCATTGCTCCTGACGACGAAGAAATCGATGGCTCCGCGCTGCGACTCGTAGCGGAAAAAGCGGGCCTTGCCGTCGGCGAATTCGCTGGCGGCGAAGCGGACGGTGCCGTCCTGCAGCGGGCTCACCGTCGTCAATCCGGACGGTGCTGAGGTCGCCGTGCCACCTGACAGCAGCCAGCCGGCGACGCCGGCGACCGCGATCAGAACGACAACCACGGGAATTATCAGTTTGTTGCTGGACTTCTTTTCGTTGTGGAATTCGGCTCTTTTCTGTTCACGTTCGGACATTTCATATTCTCCTGATGGCTTGTATTACTGCGATGCTCGGTTTCGCTCAGCCGCAGCAGCTGCCGCCGCAGCCGCCGCTGCGCGCGGCCCTGAGGTCCTCGTCGAAAACCTGGATTTCGGTGGTCCCGGCGAGGTCGGCGTACCAGGTGCGGAACAGGCGCGACCGTTCGCGCGGGCTGGTTTCGCCGCGGTAAACGTTGTCCTCGAGGTTGCGGTTGATGACCATGTCCTGGTGGAGCAGCGTGCGGAACGTGTCGAGGCTGCCGTAACGGGCCGCGACCAGCTGCTCGAAGCCTGCGTGGCCTCCGGCCAGTTCCTTCAGCCGCAGGTCAACCTCGCCCTGCTGGATGATGATGTTGTTGCGCTCCGCGGCTGCCAGCAGCAGCTCGCGCTGCTGGACTTCCTGCCAGACCGCCTGGCGGGCGCTGTTTATCTGTTCGGCGGGAAGTGTGCCGACGGGGTAGCGGAAGGCGACCTGGGCCTCGAAGTCAGTGCGCGATACGAGCCGGTCGCCGATCCTGGCGACGTGGGTCTTGCCCATCTGCGCCTGTTCGCCGAGCAGATCGCGATACTCCGCGGCGCTCAGCTGGTTGCGCAGTTCGGCGGGGTAGCCGGCGGCACTGATCGCCCTGCCGATATCGTTCGCGCTGGTACGCTCAGGGTCGAAGGTGATGCGGCCGCGGTTGCTGGTCAGGTTGATGTCGACGGAGGAGACCCCGCCGACCGCTC